>JAZADA010000165.1:0-4105 GCA_036124135.1 Planctomycetota bacterium
CATGGCCTCGACCGCTGTTTCCATATCCAGCAGTGATTCAACATCTTGCTCGGTCAGGTACAGGCACGACATGGGCCCACCTCCAGGTGTAAAGACGCGTTTAGCAACTAGCCATCCAGCTGGCCGATTTCTTTAAACCGCGGCGCCAGCGAACGGTACAGTTCCTGGAACAATGGAAAGCGGCGATCATACTCACGCTTCTGCGCCCGTTGCAGGCTGGTTTCCGAAACCACCCTGATCGTAGCGGAACAAGCTTCGGCCACATTCTTGAAGGCTCCGGCGCCGACCGCAGCCAGTAACGCCACTCCAAAGGCCGGACCCTGCTCCGCGTTAATCGTAACCACTTTCTTGCCAAACACATCGGCCTGCAACTGCCGCCACAACTGGCTTTTCGCGCCTCCACCAGAGGCTCGCACCTGGCGCACGGGTACTCCCATCTCCCGGATGATCTCCAGGCTGTCTCGCATGGCATAGGTAACCCCCTCCATGATGGCCCGTGCGAGATGCCCGCGTGTGTGCTTCAAGGTCAGGCCCACGAAGCAACCACGGGCATCAGGATCGGCATGGGGTGTCCGTTCACCTGCCAGGTAGGGCAGAAAATTCAAACCTTCACTGCCTGCTGCAATCCGCCCTGCCTCGCGGTTCAACACCTTGTAAGGATCCCCCTTGGCGGCCATCTCCTTGCATAATTGATCCACGAACCATTGCAGTGCTCCGCCTGCCGTCAGGCTGACCCCCATCATGTGCCATTTTCCATGCACGGCATGGCAAAACGTATGTAGGCGACCTGCCGGATCAATCTCCATCTTGTCACTGTGAACGAACATGATGCCCGAGGTACCGATTGAGGTCGACAGGATACCGCTCTTGACGACGCCCGTGCCCACCGCGTTGGCAGCACAATCCCCGGCACCGCCAACAACCACGCAGTCCGTGGTAAGCCCCAGCTTCTTCGCCGCTGCCGAGGTGAGCGTCCCGGTAACTTCTTCTGATTCGTAGCAACGCGCGAACAGATCCGGATCCAATTCCAGTCGCGACAACAACTTCCGAGACCAGTTCCTCTTGGCAACGTCCAGCAACAACATGCCACTGGCATCGGAAACGTCGGTGTCAAACTCACCGGTCAAGCGTCGTCGCACGTCATCCTTTGGAAGTAGGATATGCCTCGTCTTGTCAAACGTACGTGGTTCATTATTTCGCAGCCAGAGAATCTTGGGGGCGGTAAAACCCGTGAGCGCCGGATTGGCAACCATCTTGATCAATTGCTTTCGTCCGCCAGCTCGTTCCTCGATTTCATGACATTCCGCAGCCGTTCGCTGATCATTCCAGAGCAAGGCACGGCGCAGCACCTTCCCCTGCCGATCGAGAAACACACTGCCATGCATCTGGCCGGACAGACCAATGGATTTAACGGCCGCTGGCTTGACCTTTGCCTTGCGGACCACCGCCCGGACCGTCTTCACCGTGGCTTTCCACCAGTCTTCCGGATCCTGTTCGCTCCACAACGGTCGTGGATGGTAACAGGGATAGTTCGCCGTGGCTTCTGCCAGGATTCGCCCACGCTGATCGATCAACAGGGTCTTGGTCCCCGAAGTTCCGATATCAATACCAAGGAAATAACTCATATCGCTGCTGCTCTCCCCCACTTACGGTCCACGCAAACACATTGCCGTTCGGCAGACCGATTGTAACCGCTGGGGAAAACCAGTGGCAACGGGACCCGGCCAACATCTTTACGCCGACCTGCAGGGTAATTGCTGTTTAGCCAATGTCCGCTTTCCGCTAAATTCAGCACTCATGGCAGTTGGGTCACCAGCAGCTTGATTCGCTGCGTGTGAACTACCACGTCGGTCATTCCGTAATCATTTCCTGCACCCTTCACCTTGCTGGTTTACCGGAACCCCCCTCCATGGCCTCGCTCCTGATTAAATATTCTCGCGTCGGCCATCTGTTCCTACTGGTCCTGGTCAGCCTGGGCTGCCAGGACCAGAACACGAATCCCAAGAAGGATGCCAACACGGAACCGGAACCGACCCTCCACGTCACGGTCACCGACGACCCGGAACTGGCCACGGCGATCGCTCGCGAGTGGAAATCGCGTGCCGGATCAAAAATCACCGTTGCCAACATTACCACGGCCCAGTTACTGGAGAGCAAGCGACTGCAAACCGACCTTATCATTTATCCCAGCGCGCAGCTGGGGCAACTGGCTAGCCAGAAAAAACTGCTCCCCTTACGCAAATACATGACCGAGACTCTCGCCGAACATACCCAGGGGCTGCTACCCACCGCCAGTCAAACCGAGGTCTACTGGGGCCCGCAACGATACGCCGTATCCCTCGGCTCGCCGCAACTGATGCTCTATTACCGCCGCGATATTTTCGAGGCCCTGGAACTGGAACCACCTGAAACCTGGAACGATTACCAGCAACTGGTCTCCGTCCTTTCAGATCGAAAACGCCTGGCACCGTGGGTCCCCGAAGATCAGCAGACCTGGCAGGCTAGTGCCGAACCACTGGGACCCGGCTGGGCAGCGATCACCCTGCTGGCCCGGGCCGCGGCCTACACGCGACACCCGAACCAGTATTCGGGCATCTTCGATTACCTTTCCATGGAACCGTTGATCGCCAGTCCTCCTTTCATTCGTGCCCTCGAAGAACTCGTCGAGGCAGCCAATCCGGAAACGGGTAAAAACCGGGGCTCCTCACCAGCAGCAACACGACAACAGTTTTACCAGGGGCAGGCAGCCATGGCCCTCAGCTGGCCCTCGCTGGGCGATAGCCCCCAGGATTCCACGACGGCAACCAAGCCTGTCCCGGTCGCCTGGGCACTCCTACCCGGAGCACGCGACATCTACAACGCCAGTGAACAAGCCTGGGAAACCCTTCCCGGACCGGAAACCGCTCACGTCCCCCTGCTGGCCATTTCCGGACGACTCGGCTCCGTCTCACGCGACAGCAGGCATCCTCGGTTCGCCGCCGATAGCCTGGTACGACTAACCAGTACGAAATGGAGCGCCTCGGTTTCGCGACACAGTCGGTTTACCACCATGTTCCGCACCTCGCACCTTGCCGATCCCATCCCCTGGATGGATATCGGCACCCAGCCGACTGCTGCTGACCAGTTTGCTGCCGTTTGTCAGCAGGCCCATACCGCCTCACGGGTCATGTTCTGTCTTCGCCTGCCTGGCCGTAGCCGCTATCTTCAACACCTGGACCAGGCCGTATCCCGGGCGCTTTCCGGAGAGGCTTCCCCCCAGGACGCCCTGCTCGAAGCAGCCCGTCAGTGGGAAGCCATCACGAAAGAACTGGGACCAGATCAGCAAGGCCAGGCTTATCGCCAAAGCCTTGGACTCGAGCCCTAACCGGCAACAGCTGGACCTAGACACTTTTTCGTGCCCCAACTAGAATACCGCGTAGCGAGTCGGTACCCCGGTCGTCAATGACCGTCACCGATTAGCCATCACTGCTGCCTGTTACATGGGCACCCAGTGAATTCATGGGGCCGTAGCTCATTTGGGAGAGCGCTGCGTTCGCAATGCAGAGGTAGAGGGTTCGACCCCCTTCGGCTCCACTTCGGTTCACGGTCCCCCGGGGACGGCGAACTCGGCAACTGACAGAAAAAACCGCTGCGTGGCAGCGGTTTTTTTATGCGCAGGCATGACCACTCCACGTGGCATCACGCAATCACATCCCGGACCACGTGCCCATGCACATCCGTCAGGCGTCGTTGGAGCCCATTGTGATAATAGGTCAATCGTTCGTGATCGATACCCAGCAGGTGCAACATGGTCGCATGCACATCATGAATCGTCAGCGGATTTTGTTCGGCCTTGTATCCAAAGTCATCTGTCGCCCCGTAGGACGTTCCTCCCTTGACTCCTCCACCGGCTAACCAGACTGTGAACCCCTCCGGGTTATGGTCACGCCCGTTATTCCCCACCTGGAACATAGGCATCCGACCGAACTCCGTGCAGCACAGCACGAGGGTATTCTTGAGCAGGTCCCGCTGCTTCAAATCCTTGAGCAAGCCAGCGACAGGCTGATCCAGGATCTCGGCGTGCCCCGGTACAAGGTCCGGCATACTATTGTGGGTATCCCAGTTC
>JAZADA010000166.1:0-4780 GCA_036124135.1 Planctomycetota bacterium
CTGGGCGTCGAGTGCCAGACCACTGAATTTACCAACCTTCGCATCCGCTGCTGCTTTTAATTCAACTTCAAGTTCTGATTGATCTGCAGCGATCGTGATCGTTTCATCACCGGTGACGCCGGCGGGCAGGTTCTTCCACTTCAGGGTGACTGGTTGCGGATTCGAACCCGCGCCCCGCACCACCTTAACTTTCACTTTTTGACTCTGCCCAACCACGACCGCCGCCGGCGCTGACAATTCAACCTTCAGAGGCGTCACGACCTGGACCACGACATCCTTGATTTCAATTTGCCCCTGGCCATTCAGGTCACCATAACTGGTTATATGCAGTGCATGCTGACCTTCCTTCATGTCCACGGAACCTTTTACTGTTACGTGATACTGGTCTTTTTCCTGTTTAACCGCGGCGGAAATTTCTCCTGGCAACCCATCCATCGAAACGCGGATAGCGGCTTTAAAATCCTTGTGCTTGCGCGCCAGTGCCAGTGTAAACTTGGATTCCTGGGTCACGGGGGAAAGGTAAGCTATGGGTGTCGATACAGAAGTCTCGAAAATCGGTGCCGCGGGTGGTCCTGCAGCCACGTAGATACGACCATCCTGCCAACCCGGTGGATGCTGGATAGCGGTCAATTGTGTACGCAACCAATCCGCGTTTCGGACTGGTACCGTCACTGCCCGCCCGTCAATCATTCCTGTCCCGACTAACCGCAAGACCTTCAAGTCACCTTCTTTTAATTCTGACGAAAGGGCCAGGACTACGTTGGCCTCTTTTCCTTTCGCTGCAATCACATTATGCAACAGGCGGATACCGGCAATGGGTTGTTCCAATCCGATCGTGACGGGTCCATCAAAAGCAGTCCGGGCACATTGTACATTGACGGTGAAGGCACCTGTACTCCTACCTACGCGAAATCGATTCTTCGTATTTTTATCGTTTTTGACCGTCAAACCGAACGAAGCACCGCTCGAAACCTGGACATGGTAGGCGTGATCAGGACTGCCACCATGCAAAAGATCCTCGACTCGCAGAAAGTAGGTTCCCTCTTCTGCGAAGGCGTGCGACATCGTCCATTCATCGGTATTGCCAACCTTGGTTTCCACCAGCTTGGCACCATCTGCCTTGTGTAACTGCATCGTCAGGAACGTAGGCGATCCCACGCTGCGCGTGATCGCACGGAAGGTCAGTCGTTCACCCTTGGCTACCACGAACTGAAAATAATCCTGGTCGTTTGGCTTCTGCAAAACACCATTCAGGGCACAAGGCACCGTGACCCTGGTTGCCTGTGGCCGTTCATCATTTGGTTCTTTTTCGACTTCTGCCGGCAGATCACTAACCGCCATCACGGCCATTGCTGACGATTTTCCATCGGGGTATTTCGCTGAGACTGGCAAGCGATCGCTGTTAGAAAAGCTGGGAACCTTGACCAACAACGGTTTCAATCCTTCAGCACCTACACCGGTGAAAGCGAATTCAGCGGTCGATCCCAGGCGTCCTCCGAGTGGGAAAGGCGTCGTGACCAACGGGAAATCACCGATCCGTAATCGATAGCGATTCCCAGCCAGGTACTTGTTGTCACCTACCTCAACAATATATTCCGCATCCTCGGTAGCCGTGAGACCTAACCGACAATCCGCTCCCAAACCTGGGTCGTCATCGATTGCCGCCAGTTCCTGGCCAGAGGCATTGAGGATCCGCAACACGGGATCCATCTTGCTGTTCAGCCGCGCGGCGACAACCTCTGCGGACAAACGCTGGCCCTTCTTGACAGCCACCTTGTAGTAGTCAAAGAGCTTGCCCTCACAAACGCCATCCACGGCATTGGGCAGGTTCACAGCCTGAGCTGTTTGCCAGGTATGATTCTTTCCATTGTCGACCACCGTCGGTACGTCATCCACCATGACCAGCAGAACGTCCGAGGCACCTGCCTTGTTGCCGACGGCAATTCCAACCACACCCACGCCAACTCCGGCATTCACCGTGATCTTGCACTGGATACTCTTGTTCTGCTTGGAATCCTTGGGCGCAACCAGCTCGAGCTTGCCAGGAAAACTCGCCCAGGCCTGCAATGGCCAATCAAGCTTGTCACCCGACAAGGTGACCTCCACGGTTTGACCCGCAGTGACGGCACCGGGGGTCATCCGGGAGAGAGATGGCTGAGCCAACAGGTTTTGTCCCAGTGTGAAAAGCAGTAGTAAGCTAACTGGAATCGCGGTGAGTGTTTTCATCGGCGGATCAATCTGTGGAGGCCAAAATGGCAAGTGTTGATTGCGCGGGAAGGTACGGCTTGCCATTGTCGACGATTCTTAGACCAACGTCAACAAAAGCCCTCGTTTCCACGTCTAATTTCCGGATGACATTCCAGAACTTCCCTTCTCCATACTGCTAGTTTGATCAGAGCGTCGAGGCGATTCAATTGTTTCGCCAGCGGAACCTGCTAATAAACAGTGCAAAAACCGGGATTTGTGCTTTTCCCCTCGGCCCGCGACGCCGAACTAGCTTGATTCCATCGATCTGCGAGGCCACAGCATGGCCCCCAGGGTAATGAGCAAACCGACTAACGCCAGGGCGCTAAAGACCCTGCTAGTCCACTTCACCTTATCGAGCTTTGCGTGCTCTTCCTCAAATTTTCGCGAGATGGGTTCACCCAGTCCCATCTTTTTCCAGGTCAGGAACTGGTCGTAGGACTGCAAGGGATCGAGGCCTTCGATAATCCTCGTATTCATATCCTCCTCGTAAGCCTTCATTTCTTTCTTGGTCGGCAATCCAGTTTTGATACCGGAAACCTTAACCTGGCAAATGACCACGGCCGCGGTCGCTAAGGCCACGACAACGAGTCCTGCTGCAAAAGTACTCGTGCGACTGGCTGACCAGGGCTCCTTTACTAATCGTTGACGTGAAACGACTGCTTCCAGCTCAGGCAATTTCTGAATAGCTCGCAACGTGGGAGCCACCTGAAACTGACCGCACTCACAGGCAACTTCCTGTCCAGCCTGAAGCTTGGTTACAGGAATTGATTTTCCGCAGGTGCAGGGAAGTAAATAAGAAGGCATGATTTTTCTTCTGTTACGTTAGGCAAACACGACTCTTATTATTCCGGCGCCGCGGATCCGCGCGAAGCCCACCATGGCAAGCTAATACCACCATCCATCAACAGGGTTGCCCCGGTCATGTATTCGTGACTGGGATCACAAAGAAACAGTATACCCTGGGCGATTTCTGGTGGATTCCCCAGTCTTCCCAGGGGAATCTTTTTGCCAGCTTTTTGTAGTGTTTCTTCGCTGGCAAACTTCCGTTCTCCTGGAGTATCAATCCAACCGGGCTGGATCATATTGATACGAATCCGATGTTCGGCTACTTCAATCGCTGCCGTACGTGCCATGTGTTCCAGGGCCGCTTTTGACATGTTATAAGCCATCGCCCGTGGCGCTGGAATAAAAGCATGGGGAGAACTGACCAAGGTAATGACCCCTCCTTGCCCCTGCTGCACCATCTGCCGTGTTGCCGCACGCAACAGATGAAAGGCACCCCACATGGTCACATCGACCGTGCGACGAAACTCCTCCATATCTGCTTCGTAGAAAACCTCACGATCACTATAGGCAGCATTGCTGATTGCAATATCCAGCTTGCCAAACGTGTCCACCGCGGCCTCGACCAACTGTTCTACCTGCGACTGATCCGCCACATCGGCCTGCACCTTGATAGCACTGGAACCTGCTGCCTTAATGGCCTCAACCACTTCTTCAGCCTGTTCTTGGTGGGAGCGATAATTAACAACCACCTGGGCCCCTGCTTCCCCAAGCGCGATGGCAGTCGCTCGGCCGATGCCCAGGCTGGCGCCAGTCACAACCGCTACCTGTCCTTGCAGGTCAATCGTTCCCATGATTAAACCACTCCCCTCCTGATAGATGACGGCTGGAAAGGGTAGAGGCCCCCCCCATGGTTGGTATGCTACCGCCGGACACCACAACCCTCAACCACCGGGGGGGAGGAACAACCCCGGCAGGGACCCAGCGCGATTCGGCAAGGAAATTCCCTTGATTTAGACACTGGACCCTGGCACTCAATTAACTACAATTTAAGGACTTGCTACATCGCTTCAGGGATATCCTCAGAAACTACTCACTGAGAGGGGTGCAAGTCGGTATTTGTCGCTTGAAACAGGCTGTTACCTTGCGGAGTGATCGGTTTCAAGATTCAGCCTGGAGACGGCTGGAGAAAAGAACGGGGAACTTGCAAATAAGCCAATTACAACGACTGAGGAAAGTTGACTGAAATTGGTCAACGGTTTTAGTTGTTTTTGGGTGAGTGGCTAGTTATCCTCGGTAGTGGTACGGAACGCAATTTACATGGACTTAACGCAATCGGTTCGGTCCAGCTAATTGCAATTCTTTACCAATTATTGTGTAAACCAAGACAACCTAAAGAAGAGTGGTACAATTACGTGTTCCCGGCTCGGCCAAAGGCGAAATGCCTCCGCCAGCGTCTGTACGGAACACCTGTGAATTGCTGGCTCCTTGAAAACTGTTGTCATTCCAACGACAGACATTTTTTATTTCCACGTGAATGACAGGCTGCCACAATCCTCCCTGGATAGCCCTCCCTGGATGGCAACCCATTGTGACAACCTATTAAGAAGCTGGCCACTTGAAGATGAAGCGGTGTATTAGATTTCAAGGATGCGATCCTCGCGACTAACACACGCCTCAACGAGTGCCATTTGTTCAATCCTATTTTGACCATTCCACTGTTAACGAGGGAACATTTCGTTGTACGACA
>JAZADA010000167.1:0-4321 GCA_036124135.1 Planctomycetota bacterium
ACATGCGAAGTCGAATCCTACTCTCAGCTGTCAGAAGCACTCGAACAGGCAGAGATTCCTGTTGAAGCCAAGCAGGTTACACGCATCCCAACCAACGTGGTCGAGGTCACCGGAGACGATGCCCGCAAGGTCCTCAAGCTACTGGAGGCCCTCGATGAGCATGATGACGTACAAAATGTTTCCGCTAACCTCAACATCCCGGATGACATGATGGCTGAGTTAACGGAATCCGAATAGTGACGACGCGCGACACTCAGTCCTTGCCCGGATGCTGAACCTGCTTCCAGTACTTCTCAAACGCCCCAGGATCATGAAAATCCGGGCTATTATCCAGATCATGACACTGCATGCACTTGTTCTTACGCGCTTCAACCAGGGTTAACTGCATCTGACGGCGTAGAGCAGTTCTCTGGGCAGCGTCCACCTCCAGGTCCCCTGACTCAGCAGCCACGTGCCGAGACCCTGGACCGTGACAGTTTTCGCACCCACTGCCTTTCATCGCCAGTGTCTTTTCCAAGCTCAGGTAACCTGTTCGGTAAGGAAAGTACTTCTGTGGATTCCATCCAGTCACGTGACAACTCAGGCACTCCGGGTCAAAGTGACGAGCGATATCCTGACGTTCCGGAGGCATGATCAACGAATCCGTGGCATGGGCATGTGGTGTATTCTTCCAGACCTCGTAGGCTTTCGTATGGCACTCACCACATGTCTGCGACCCTGTGAAACTCGCTCCCGTGGGGTGAGCTACCGATTGCAGACCCAGCCCACTCAATCCGGCCCGCGCCAATTCGGCCTGGTAAACTTTCAACTGGGCTAACATCGCATTCGAATCCTTGAATCGTGCATCCAGGGAAATACGCTGGTACCGAAACCTTTCTTTTGAATCCGTAAAAACACCCAGCACACCTGCATACATCCCCTTGGGGCCAACCTGGACCAGTAACGTTCCACCAGGCTCCACGACTTCCGGCTCAAACATTGGAGGCCCGCCGCCACCGGCCGTAACTACCACTTGAAATTGTGGAAACTCCTTGGCCAGGGCTCGTGATTCATCCAGGGAGGCATAGCATAACAGCACATGAGTGTCGCATTGGGCTGCCTTCAAATGAGGCCAGACACGCTTTACCCCCGCAGCCATCGGTTCGAGGACCAGGTCATCATTGTTTAATGCCGCTTGCTGGCTGTCCCCAAGAACTGCCGTGATTCCAATCTTCTCGTTGCCCACCTTCAATACCTGGTATTCCGGTAACAAGCTACGATCGAGAACCACGACATTTGCTGCTACAAAGGGAGTCGATTCCCCAGCACCACCGGCAATCAAGGCGACCAATTCTCCTGCAGGCAACTTGAGGTCATCGGGCCCTAAACCGATCGCCTGATATTTCATTCTTTCCAAGCTGTTCACCGTTAACTGGAACTTAATCTCCGGTTGTCTGCCAAATCGACGCACCTGGTTCCCCACGTCAATTGGCACCACGTTCCAGGGCCTCGATCGCAGGCCAGTCAGCAAGGTGTCTCGCCTCGCTAACCCACCTTTCTGATTCTCAAGTCCTGTGCACCCACAGGGTTCAATATAGCCATGCTGCCGCCCTGTTAGAAAAAATACGTATGCTGGTTTTGGCCAGTTCTTGAAAAGCACTTCCGGGGCCTCAACCGTATCCGGATCAACCGTATCCGGATCAACCGCAGCCTGCTCTTCCACCAAATCCTTCTCTTCCGGTTCCACAGCCGCCTCGCTCCCTGTAGCCTCCGGATCTGCCCCCTCCTTAGCAGGAGCATTGGTCGAAGCAGGTAGCTCCTCAGCCGGAGCCGTCGGTGTCTTGGGTGACGGGGCCGGGCAACCAACAACCACGCAAAGTACCCCCCCCAACATCACGAACACGATCAGGAAATTCTGGCACAATTGCCGCACTGATTGCGTTTCACGCATGCTAAAATTCATGGCCTTGCGTACCCGTTTACTTGGTGACCTCGAATGCCACCGTGATCGTAATTGTCTTGAACTGGGGATGCGTTGTATTGATTAGAATGCGAACCGGTTTCTCCTGGTTATCACCTAATCTTGATATCACATCAGCACCCTTGGGAATCGTGATATCCAGGAAATGTTGGGATGCCTTGCCGGTGACAGCCTGGCCTGAAGATCGAATCTTGGCTTCGAGACTCCCGGGAGGATCGACGGAGGCGACTGTCAACTTGACGGCATCTCGATCTTCACCCCGCACCAGGAAACGCAACTCCGCCTGGAGCCCATCTGCCTGGACCACTTTTCCAAGCCGCAAATGATTTGTGACCCGGTTAAAGTTCCTTCCATAAATAGTAATATCTCCCACCACCTTTGCCTGAAAATATACTGGCACCAGGGGAGAATCTTCCAAGTTCGTCTTCAACCAAACAGTTTGGTCCAGCAAGCCCACTGGCAAACCAGGCTTCAATCGAATTTTAATTTTCTTACCGCTGCGAGCGCGATTATCTTCGCTCAGTTCCTCGACGCTCATCGGTTCGATGACCGCCTCAATAAATTCCTTTAATTTCGGATCCACCTTGGTCTCGACGAACTCCAGGTCATCCGTTCGGTAACTGTAAACAGAAACCTGTCCCTCCGCACCCTCGCTCCCCGAAATACTACTCAAAACGAGAACCGAGGGAACCACTTTAACCGTGGTGATAATATCACCACGAATGGTTAACCGAAGCACCTTACGAGACGGATCGTTCGTCTTGATGTCTGCGGTTTGCACAAAGACCATGTCTGGCCCTACCTCCTTGGCAATCCACTCCAGTTCAATCTTTACGGATTCACCCGGCTGGAGCACTCCATCCACCAGCTTGTTCATCGTACATTTGCACGTGGTCTCACCCTTTTCCAGGGAAAGCGGAGCGTTGCCAGTATTCTTAATCTCAAATTGATGGCTCCGCGTTCCATTACGTTCCATGACACCAAAATTAAAATCACTACCCGTGACCATCGTGACCCGGGGGCCATCTTCCTGGCTGTCACCGATCGTGTCAGCGCCGGCGTACTCATCATCACCAAATCGCGGAACATACTGGGATATTTCAAACTGCGCAACACAGATGCCAATAGCGATACCACCAATCAACATCACGATCCCCAAGGGCACTAATTTTTTCACGTCATGTTTCCTTGTCTTCCAGCACCGAGACCCCGTGAAGGCATCTCATGCGATCCATGGCTGCCACGATTACTCACTCTGTTTTCCCGCCCTGGATATTACGCCCAAGCAATTCCTGCATTACCTTTTCAGCTGACACACCAGAGATTTCGTCCAAGGATCCCATCACAGCCTCTTCAAACAGTTGTCGTAATCCCAACTTGAACTCCATGTGCGGATTAAGTTCATCCAATTCCAGGGCCCGCTTGGCAAGACGCAACGACGATTCCCGATTTCCATTCAAATTATGAACATAAGCCAGGCGAGCTACTATTATAGCACTCGCCGGATACAAACGCTGTGCTTTCTGATAACACTGCAGAGCTTCCTCCAGCGCAACTTCATGACTCCCGGCAACATCTAGATAATAATCTCCAATCATCATTTGTAATACATGAGATCGCTGATTGAGTTGTGTCGCCCGAATCGCCATCTCGCGTAATTGTTCGTAATCGCCTATTTGTTCCGTTTGTTTCCACCGTTTCCAGTAAAGCCTCGTGAGTTGTATCCAGGGACTTGCCGAGTAGGGATCACTCTCCGCCGCTGCCAACCAGGCATTACGCCCCTGCTCCCAGAGCTGTTCAGCGTCATCAGGCATCTCCTTCAATAACCGCGTCTCTGCCTCCTGGATGGCCCCAGCTCCAACTGCCATCTGTGCAGCAGACTGGTAAAGTGGCAACAGCCCGGTCACGTAAAAAACAAGGGTCACCAAAACACTTCCTACCAGTAACACCCCTGTCCAGGAACGAGACAACCTACCTGGCATCGTCCCAGGTCGCGGCAGGGCGATTGCCAACAAGAGCCAACCTGTAATCGCAACACCAGGAATACCAATCCCACCAGCTGCAAACAAGTTGATCATCCAGGCAACCAGGGCAATAGCTACCAGGCTGGGTGACAGGGACCCAGCCTGTACCCATGGATGGATTTTGTTCACGCCAAAAATCACCACGACAAAAACAACCAGCAAGACAATTTCATATGACGACAGAAAAAACACCGGAATCGAACCGCCGACGAACGCGCCCAGGTAGATCGGGGTGGCAGTTCCCCGTTGATCTTCAGTCGCTACCTCTCTGCTCGCTTGCAGTGGCTCACGGAACTGACGGCAAAAAGAATAGGCCAGCCAGCCAGAGGCCAGCAGC
>JAZADA010000168.1:0-4120 GCA_036124135.1 Planctomycetota bacterium
TATGGCCCTCGTGGTGCCCGTTGCATCACGTCGCGGCACCGAGCCCGAACTCACGTCTACCGCAAGTCGCGCGAGGGGATCTCGGTCACTTCCTACCGAGATGGTGAAACGATCGATCTTTGACACCCCGGTGGATCCAAATCCCCTGATTGGAAACAGCACTGATTTACTGTTATATTCACAGTTCTCTAAACGACAGATCACTTCTTCCTTTATTCCCAGACGAGGCACACCGACATGTTCCTGAAACGACTCCTGCTGACATCCTGCATCCTGGCGGCCCTGTTGTTCGCACCGGCCCTGCACGCCGCGACGACGGTCAGTTCGATCATCGGCAACAACATGGTCCTGCAACGCAATGCTCCTGTTGTGCTCTGGGGCTGGGATGATGCCGGCACCAAGGTCACCGTTGGCATCGGTAAAAGTTCCGCGACTGCCACGGCCGGGGACGATGGCAGCTGGGCCGTCAGCCTGCCCGCGATGAAAGCCGGTGGACCCCATGAAATCGCGATCAGCGGTTCCAGCAAAATCACTTTTAAGAACGTACTGGTCGGTGAAGTCTGGCTCTGCTCCGGTCAATCCAACATGGAATGGACCGTTTCGCGATCCTTGAATCCCAAGGAAGAAATTGCCGCCGGAACACACCCCACGATTCGACACATCAAGTTTCCTCACAAGACTTCGGATAAGCCGCTGGCCAACGCAACGACCCAGGGTTGGACCGAAACCACGCCGCAGAGCGTGGCCAACTACACGGCGGTCGGCTACTACTTCGCCCGGAACCTGCAGAAAGAACTGGGTGTTCCCGTCGGCCTGATTGGTTGCAACTGGGGTGGCACCCGTATCGAACCGTGGACGCCACCGGCAGGATTCAAGGCCGTACCCGCGCTGAAGGAAATCAGTGATAACCTGGCCAGCTTTCCCAAGAAGAATGACAAGGGTGCGATCCAGCACCAGACGGCCCTGGCTATCTACAATGCCATGGTTCATCCCATCCTGCCCTACCGGTTCAAGGGCGCACTCTGGTACCAGGGTGAATCAAACAATGGCGAGGGCATGCTCTACCACGAGAAAATGAAAGCACTGATCCACGGCTGGCGCAAGGTGTTTAACCACCCGGAGATGCCTTTCCACTTCGTACAACTGGCACCCTACCGCTACAATCGTCCGGAAGCACTGCCAGGAATCTGGCAGGCCCAATTAAAGACATTGGCAATCAAGAACACGGGCATGGCCGTGACCGTCGATATTGGGAATACCCGTGACATCCATCCCAAGAACAAGCAGGAAGTCGGTCGTCGACTGGCACTCTGGTCACTGACCAAGGACTATGGTCGCGATGTGGGAGTTTACTCCGGTCCGCTGCTCAGCAAGGTCGACCAGGTCGAGGGGAAAGGAAGTATCACGGTCCATTTCCATAAAGAGACCAAGGGCGGTTTGAAAACCAGTGATGGCAAACCCGTGAGCCACTTCGAGATCGCCGGCAAGGACGGCAAGTGGCAGCCTGCGAAGGCAACGATTGTCTTTGGCGATCACCTGATGGTGCGTAGCAAGGACGTTAAGGAACCAGTCCACGTTCGCTACGGTTGGAATGAACTGGCTGAACCAAACCTGGTCAACGGTGCCGGCTTACCGGCTTCTCCTTTCCAGGCAAACCTGAAGTAGATCGTGAACCCCGAGGCGACGATGCGAAAAGCAGCCCTGCTGACAGGATGCCTGCTGGTATGCGTACTGGCCAGTCCGCTGCGCAGCCAGGCTGCTGCAAGGCCAGGCGCCACCATCAAGAATGTCCTCTTCATCATCTCCGATGACTTGAAGGCCAGTGTCCTGGGCTGTTACGGCGATACACGCTGCAAGACACCGAACATCGACAAGCTGGCACGCGCCGGCCTGGTGTTTGACCGCGCTTATTGCCAGGGAACGTCCTGTGGACCATCACGGCAGTCGTTCATGTTCAGCAAGTACAAGGGCGTGGGAAAGACGAACCTGGGACAACACTTCAAGGAAAATGGCTGGTACAGTGCCCGGGTTGGCAAGATCTATCACATGAAAGTTCCCGGCGACATCATCGCCGGTACCAACGGGAAAGATGTTGCTTCCTCCTGGACCGAACGATTCAACTCGCAGGGCCGCGAGGCCCATACGCCGGGTGACTACGCCTGCCTGAACCTGAATATCTTCACCGACAAGCTGGAAAACCGACAATCCACCCAGATGCCTCACCGCATGTTCGTCTCCGTGAAATACCAGGGAGACGGATCGGACCAGCCGGATCACAAGTCAGCCACCAAGGCCATCGAACTGCTGCGGGGTCACAAGGACCAACCTTTTTTCCTGGCCGTGGGCATGGTTCGCCCCCATTATCCCATGGTGGCACCGCTGCAATATTTTGATCCCTACCGCTGGCAAGACATGGTGATGCCCCGGACCGTGAAAAACGACCTGGCTGATATCCCCAAGCTTGGACTGGCGGGTACTATCTCAACCACCAACCCGATCGGGAAATATCCGGACAACCAGAAACGCATGTGGGCTGCCTACTATGCCGCCGTGACTTTCATGGACGAGCAGGTCGGACGTCTCCTGGCTGAACTGGATCGATTGGGCCTGCGAGATCAGACGGCCGTTGTCTTTACCAGTGATCACGGCTACCACCTGGGCGAACACGGTTTCTGGCAGAAATCAAACCTGCACGAGGAGGTCCTGCGAGTCCCCCTGATCATGTCCGTGCCAGGCATGAAACCCGGAAGAAGCCAGTCCATCTGCGAACTCGTCGACATCTATCCCACCCTGTCAGAACTGGCTGGACTGAAAGCCCCCGAGGAACTTCACGGGACCAGCCTGGTCCCGGTTCTGAAGGATCCGCAGGCCACGGTCAAAACAGGTGCCCTGTCGTTTAACAAGGGATTCTCGCTGCGGCAAAGCAACTGGCATTACATGCGTTATAACGACAAGACACGGGAACTGTACGACATGAAGCAGGACCCGAACCAGTTCCACAACCGTGCTGACGATCCTGCCTGTGCCGACAGGATCAAGCAGTTGGACACTGCTCTCAACGCGCGCCTGCAAGCACACCAGATCAAGGCAGGCAAGTAAATTGCCCGGTAACCACTAGGGCCTGCTGCGTCCAGCTTTCTTGATCGCTTCCAGGCGAGCCAGCATCTGCTTTAACTTCTCCGGCTCCTGCTTGACCAGGTTCTTTTTCTCGTGGGGATCCGCTGCCAGGTTATACAATTCGTACTTGCCGGGCCCCTTTTCATAAGTCAGGTGCTTCATCGCCTTGGCATTGGCAAACGAGAGAACTTTCCAGTCACCTATCCGCAAGGCCAGGGTCGGGCCCTTGTTAGGCTGCTGGATGAGATGGTCCCGCCCCTTGGCATTGGTCTTCCCCAGCAGCGCCGGCAAGACGTTGAAACTGTCCGGACAGGCATTTTTTGAAAGCGACTGACCGGTCAGTGCTGCCATGCTGGCCGCCAGGTCCACGGTACAAACCATCTTGTCTGTCGTTCCCGGCTTGATCGTTCCGGGCCAACAGGTCACGAACGGTGTCCGGGTACCTCCTTCATAGATACTGTACTTGCCACCACGAAAGCCCCCGGAGGGCACATGTTTGCCCAGTTGAGTGATGGCTCCATCATGGTAACCATCGTCCAGCACGGGACCATTGTCGCTGCAGAAGACGATCAGTGTTTTCTCGGTGAGCTTGAGACGATCCAGCGTTTTCACCAGTTCCCCCACGCACCAGTCCAGCTGCGCGATCGCATCGCCTCGGAAACCCAACTTGGTGACGCCATGAAATCGTTCGTGGGGCATCCGCGGTACATGAATATCGTGTGACGAGAAGAAGAGGAAAAACGGTTTGTCTTTCTTGGCCTCGATCCACTTCACGGACTGCTTGACCCACTCGTCGGCCAGGTCCTCGTCCCGCCAGCGTGCCGCGTGTCCCCCGGTGAAATAACCGATCCGGCCAATGCCGTTGTGAACGGTGTGATTGTGGCCATGGCTCCAGTTCATTTTCAGCTTGGCACGCACCTCCGGATCCCGTCCGGTTGGATGGTCGGGTGTCGGTTTCTGACGTCCCACCCAGAGTGGATCTTTTGGATCCAGGTTTCGTACC
>JAZADA010000169.1:0-9349 GCA_036124135.1 Planctomycetota bacterium
ACAATTCACTGGGAATCCAAGGGAAATAATCACTGGGACTTACACGGCAACAATTTCAAGATGCTCGACTCGCATCTACCGCAACTCGACCAACTCGTACCCGCCCTGGTCCTTGATCTCGAGGAACGAGGACTGCTGGATCGCACCCTGGTCGTCGTGATGGGAGAAATGGGGAGAACTCCGACGATCAACAGCAAGGCCGGCCGCGACCACTGGCCGCAGTGTGGATTTTCCCTGCTCTTCGGAGGTGGCATGAAAAAAGGGTGCGTGATCGGTGCCACCGACAAGCATGCCGCCTATCCCATTGATCGCCCCGTGTCTGCCGGTGACATGGCTGCCACGATTTATCACCTGCTGGGACTTAATAGCAAGCTAACGGTTCCGGACCTGCAAAACCGTCCCATCCACATTTCCCACGGAGGCTCACCGGTCTTCGAGGCCATCACTTGAAGATGGCGTGATCCGGGTCGCCGCCCGACTGGATATAGGCCAGCAGATCAAGGATCTCCGAGCGCGTGAGCGTATTGAGAATTCCCAGCGGCATCATCGAGGCCTTGGACGGCAAGACTTCGTCAACATCCGCCACGTCAATCTGTATCACGGATGCGGGCGCCCTGGGATCAACTGCCACCGTCAACTGGCGGTCATTGCGATCCAGGATTCGACCCTGGAACACCTTGCCGCTGGTCGTGATGATGGCATGCGTCTTGAACTGATCCGAGACCTGCACGGCCGGCTCGATGATCTCACGTAACAACACCTGCGGACTGTATCGCCGTGCTGCCGCAGTAATGTCCGGGCCCAGGATACCGCCCACCTTGCCAAAGCGATGACACTGGACACAACTGGCAACACGGAACATGTCCTTACCAACGTCAAACGATCGGCCGGCGGGAGGATTGGTGGCGTCCTGCAGCAACTCAGCGATCGTCCAGTTCTTAACGAACTTCCGCGGTGTCGGAGAACCCGTTGGCACCGCGCTGGTAATCTTGGCGTTGATTAGCGCATCCAACCCCTGGCGAGCCCCCTCCGCCAGTGCATCAACAAAATCCTTTCGCAACCGCTGCACGTAAATCTGGTAATGCCCACCTCCGACAAAGTCACCACGACCTACGGACTCTTCCGCACGGTTCATGTGCCGCAGGTATTCCTCACGAAAGGCATCGGTCCAGCCAACTCGAGCGACTCTCAGGACCATTCCATAAAACAGCAGTTCTTCCTGGGTCTTGGCTGTTTTCATCTTCGGCACGAAATGCGTCACCGCAGTTGGATGCCCCAGGTAGACCAGCATGCGGCAGACTTCCTGGGCCAGGTTTGCATCGGATACAGGAAGCAGACCGGCCACCCGTTCACCGAGCGTTCGCTGCGCGTCATTCGCGGGCGATCCTGTCCGGGCAAAGGCGACATTCAGCGCCCGCAACCAATCGAGTTGCTGCCGCGCCGACATGGAATCCTGGTCCAATTGAATGAGCCGATCCCGGGCCTGTAACCCCTGGTCTGCATCACCGGAACGCACCAGCGCTAACAGTGACTGCACGGCTCGGTCCGGTTGATTTTCCGTCAAGGCAAGGCCTGCCCACCTCTTCACCGGCTGATGTTCCACGGCGACTCGGGCCGCGAAACGGATGTGACGATCCTGGTGCGCCAGCTCTTTCCAGAGACGTGGTAAGGCAGGTCCTGCGGGCTTGGCATGAAACACCTCCATCGCCTGTCGCTGGTTGCGCAGGCCCCGCGCTGCCTCATCCTCCACCACTGGGGAACCTTTTTTCCGCGGCCCCACGTAAGTCACGCGATACAATCCAGACTGCGTACGTCTCCCGCCAATCGTGATATACATGGCCCGATCATGGGGATTGATAATGACATCGGTGAGCGGGAACGGTATCCCTGTTAGAAAATCGCCCAATTCACCCTCGTAAGAACTTCCCCGTGGTTTCAGCTTGACCGAGTAAAGTTTGCCGTAGGTCCAGTCACTAACGAAAAGCGTATTTTGCCACTCCACTGGAAAATCGGCGCCGTGTCCAAACGTGATCCCGGTCGGAGACCCCTGGCCCACGTCCACCACCGGTGGCAGGTTATCCGTGAAATAGGGTAGCCATTTACCCGTACCGAATCGCCAGCCGAATTCACCGCCACTGACCACGTGGCAAACACGCGTCGGGCGATACCAGGGAGTACCGACATCCATTTCCATGTCCGCATCGTACGTGAACAACTCACCATCCTGGTTGAACGCAATGTCGTAAGGATTGCGAAATCCGGAAGCAATCAACTCCCAGTCCTTGCCGTCAGCAGAGACTCGACAGACCCACCCACCAGGCGCCATGACGTCGGTATTGTGGCCATTACTACAGGGCTGGCGAGGCAACAACTGGTCCTCGGCCCAGTGTTTTGGATTCCGGTAGGTCCCGATCCCCGTGGGCAAGGTCGTGTTATTACCAGCCACGATATACAGTGATTTCTTATCCGGTGCCAGCACGATGCTGTGCGGGCCATGCTCCCCACCGCGGCCCGGCAGGGCCTTCAGTAATTCAACGCGATCGAACTGATCATCACCGTCCGAATCGGTGACCCTGTAGAGCCCGGACTCAAAAGCCTTGCCGCGATTAACGACCACGTAGAGCGACTTAAAGGCATACAGGAGCCCCTGGGCTTCACCGATCTGCACGTCGATCTTTTCGATATTAACGTCGCCTTGTTGGCCAACGGGCGGGGGTGTCACCCGGTAGAGACTGCCGTACTGGTCACACACGATGAGCCGGCCCCGGTCATCGGCGGTCATGCTCACCCACGAACCCTGGGTCGTCTTGGGTACCGAGTAAAGGCGTTCCACGCGAAAACCATCCTGGATCACCAGGCCGCCGGCATCTGTCGCCTGTTCCACGGGCGGCGCCGCAGCTGTGTTAAGCGTCAGTGATTTAATCATCATGACGGTCGGACCGGAATGTGGATCGATCCGTAATTGCGTCAGTGGGTGTTCGGTATGAAACAATACCTCGTACTTTTTCATCGCCCCACGCCCGCGCATCTTAAAGCGTAACGACCGCCCCTCGGACGTCCCGGGGTTCGTCGTCGTAGTCCAGAAGATCTGCGAATTCAGGGTGCCCTTGAAACTGGCTTCGATCGTGAGCAGTTTCCAGCCCGCTGGGCCCTGTACTGGCGCAATCATGTGCGGGTCGTTGCCCGTGGATTTAACTTCCAGGCCCTGCTTGGTCACATCAAGCTCTACCTGCAGCAATGGCTTCCACTGGGACCATGCCGCTTGCTGCGACCAGCTTTTGATCACCTTACCGGTCGATTGCAAGGCGTTACCGGACGTGGCGTGCCAACCCATCCAGACCAGGCACACTGCCAGGCTCATTTTAATCATGCGTGTCACAAGAGGCCTCTTTCCATCTCCGGGGTCATCGAATGAAGTGTCCGCATTGTAGCTAACTCGCACCGACGAAGAAACGTGCTTGCCGGAACCATCAAAAACAAACCGCGACTGGTTTTCCAGTGCAAACTGGCGTCACACGTGACAAGCTGCTGCCTCAGCCGCTATATTAACGCCCGGTTGCCAATCACATTGGCAACCCGATAGACGCCCACAGGAAAACTCGATCATCCCGTACTGTTCCAGGATTCTTTCATGTCTGAAAACCTTTTCCAGTTGACCTGCTTCATGCTCCTTGGCGTACTCGTGTCCGGATGCAGCTCAAAAACCGCTGCCCCGGAAAAACCAGGCCCGGAAGATCCTGCACCTGCTACGCTCGTGGATGGACTCCGCAACACGCGAATCCACTTCGAGATCAAGCAAGGCGATTCCCGGGAGACTGCGTGGTTCGAGGTTGGCGACGACAACCTGGTGTCCTGGGGAAAAGAGAACCACTATACGCTGACCACCTTTGCCCTGGAGAAACAATCCCTCTTTGTCCTGGACGCAACGAACTGCATTGAAGTCCGTTTCACCAAGAACGGGGCCGCCGTCGGAGACACCATCACGTTAGTCGACCATGATTTGAAAGGCCGCGACCTGGACGCACTGATCAAGTCCCCGAACAATGACGACGCGAAGGATGTGCGAACTGCCACCATCGTGAAGACCGAAAAAAAGGAATCGTAACGTATGAACCAACGACTGCTACCAGTCATCGCCCTGCTGACTATTGCATTGCCCACCGCAACGGCACAAACGAACGCACCCATCGCCGTAAAAGACGTGGAGGTGAAAGCCCGCAGCGGGAAAACGATGGGTACGTTGCACGTCTTCGTGGCGCCAGGGGAAGACCCTGTACGATTCATCAAGGCCAATCGCTGCATTGCGGGAACATGGGATTTTTCCTCGACCAAGAACCAGGAGTCTCGAACACACTGGACCGGTGTCATGCATTATCCGACTTTCAATCATCGGCCAGAACAATTCTACATACGCGGAAACATCCGAATTATCAAGGAAGGTCGGCTGGACCAGGTACCCGAGGAAACGCGTGCTAAACTCGTCCCCTTGTTCAGGAAACGAGAACGTGGCCAGGCGATTACGCGTCAGACATTGCTACTGCGGCAGACAGGAAAGCCAAACGAACACGAGGTCATCGGTTACAGCAACGATGATGTTTTTGGCCTCTTCAAGTTGAATCCCAAGCTCACGTATACAGGCACGCCCGGCCCCATGGCGTCCGGTGAAAAACCCATTCGCGTCTGGCCGGGAAAGGCCCCGGATGAACCGGCGGGTATTGCCGAGAAGAAAGCCGAACCCCAAACCGGCGCAGACGGGGTCATTCGTATACCGTATGTCGACACGCCCGAATTAATCCGCTTTCCTGCTAATCCAAGGAACGCCACGGGGACCTGCATGATTGTTTGCCCCGGTGGGGGCTACGGGAAGCTCGCCTGGAACAAGGAGGGGACCGAGATTGCCGCCTGGCTGGCGACCCTGGGTGTTGATGCCGTTGCACTGAAATATCGCGTCCCACGCCGAGATCGGGAAAAGCCACATCCATGGCCTCTCCAGGATCTCCAGCGATCGATCCGACTGGTACGTTCCCACGCAGCAGAATGGAACATCAGCCCACAGCGGTTGGGCATTATTGGATTCAGTGCAGGCGGACACCTGGCCGTGATGTCCGCTTCCTATCAAAACGAGAACTCCTACGAACCCATTGACGCGATCGACAAGTTGGACGTTCGTCCCAACTTCATGGCCTTGATCTACCCGGCCTACCTGGGCAACTCCCGCAAGGACGCCACCCAGCTCGATCCGCTGGTCAAGATCGACGCCAAGACACCACCAACCTTTATTGCCATCACTCACGACGATGCGGATCGCGGCCTGTTTTCCGCGCTCTACTACGCACAACTGCAACGCAATCGTGTCCCCGCAGAACTCCATATTTACAGCAAGGGCGGTCACGGCTATGGATTGCGGCCCAGTGCCAATCCGGTTTCAAGCTGGCCCGCTCGACTCGAGGACTGGTTACGAGCCAGTCGCTGGATCTCACCAAAGGACGAAGATCGCTCAACGCCGTAACAGCTTCCAGGAACAATGTAATCACGGGTGAAGGAGAGCCACGATGTCAGACCATGGTTCACTGAAGCAGACGGTATGTCAAACGATCGATGAGGCTCGCGACCGCGTCGTCGGAATCGGCGAAGCCATCATGGATGCCCCGGAACTTGGATTCAAGGAGCACCGAACCGCTGAGCGCGTCCGCACGACCTTTGAAGACCTCGGCCTGGAAGCCGAAGCAGGCCTTGCCATTACTGGCGTCAAGGCAATTCTGCGCGGCGGCCAACCGGGACCTACCGTGGCCTTGATGGGAGAACTCGATGCCCTGCAGGTACCCGGGCATCCCCGTGCTGATGCGGAAACGGGGGCCGCCCACGCCTGTGGCCACAACGCTCAGATTGCCGGCCTGATGGGCGCAGCCATCGGGCTGAGCCAGTCTGGAATCGCTGATCAACTGGCTGGCAACGTGGTCTTTTTCGCTGTACCCGCTGAGGAATATGTCGAGATTGACTATCGGATCGGGCTGGTTAAATCTGGCGCCACCTCCTTCCTGACCGGGAAACAGGAACTGGTCCAGCTGGGACAGTTCGATGACATCGATATGGCAGTCATGATCCATTCGACCAGCCCGGACGTCGCCGAGGGCAGCATGGGACTCTCTCCCTCGAGCAACGGTTTCCTGGCCAAGAATATCCGCTTCGTGGGCAAGGCCTCTCACGCCGGTGGTTGTCCGGAACGTGGTGTCAACGCTCTCTACGCAGCCCAACTGGCCTTGTCCGCTATCAATGCACAACGAGAAACCTTTGCGGACCAGGATTGTGTTCGAGTGCACCCCATCATCACCAAGGGCGGCGACCTGGTAAACATTATCCCGGCCGAGGTAACGATGGAGACCTATGTTCGGGCCAAAACGGCTGACGCGATACTAGATGCATCACACAAGGTGGATCGTTCACTACGTGGAGCAGCGATCGCCATGGGATGCCAGGTTGAAATCGACACGGTACCGGGAAATCTGCCGTTACGTAATGACCCAGTGCTCTCGGAAATATTCAAGGAGAACGCAGGCCAGCTTTTCGGTGCTGACCAATACCGGGATTACGGCCACAGCGGCGGGTCCACGGATGCGGGTGATCTCAGCCAGATCATGCCCGTACTGCATCCCATGATGACGGGCGCCGCAGGTACACATCACCAGGTGGACTGGTGCATTGCGGACCATGAAGCGGGTTACGTGGCACCTGCCAAGACGATGGCCATGATGGCCGTTGACCTGTTGGCCGGTGACGGCTCCCAGGCCCGCGAGGTGCTGGACCGTTTTGATCCAGCCATGACCAAGGACCAGTACCTCGACCGCCAGCATGCGGTCTTCAAGAGTGAGCTATTTGACGGAAACCAGTAAACGACACCCCGTTTCACGCGAGGCATCGCCATGGCCGGACGCATTCCCACGATCGCGGACGTCAAGATCGCCGCTGACATTATCTATCAGCATATTTCCCCGGCACCCCTGATTCGAAGTTATCGACTCGAGAAAGAACTGGGACTGCCTGAATCACGCCAGGTCTGGATCAAGGATTATGGCGCCACGCCGGTGGGTTCGTTTAAATTGCTGGGAGCCCTGAACTGGATGGCGCATCACCTGGAGATTGCCGGGGAGCGTCCGATCGCAGCTCATTCCTCCGGGAATTTCGCCTCGGGCATTTCCTTTGCCGGCTATCGTTACCAGAAACGTGTCATCATCGTGATGCCGGAATCAGCACCCCAGGTGAAGTTTGGTTTAACCGCCTCTTTCGGCGCCGAGATCCGCACCTACGACATCACGACCGACCACGAGACCGGGGTGCGTGACCAGTTGACCCGGGAAATCGCTGAGCAGGAAAACGCACTGCAAGCATCGCCTTACGATGATCCGTACGTGATCGCAGGCAACGGGGTAGGGGGCCTCGAAATCTGCGAGGACCTTAAACGGGCCGGTCGAGGCATCTCTCACTTCCTCTGCCAGGTCAGCGGAGGTGGCCTGATGGCCGGTCATGCGCTGGCCGTAGCCGATGCTTTCCCCGCAGCGCAAATCCTCGGTGTTGAGCCGGACGGCGCCACCGATTTCCAACAATCCCTGGCAGCCGGCAAACGTATCCGTATTGAGCACCCCACCAGTATCTGTGACGGTCTCTTATCCTACGATGTGGGTGAGCATAACTGGCCCATCCTGCAAAAAACCATCAAGACCTCGCTGGCAATCCCTGACCAGGAGACACGACAGGGGATGAAATGGCTCTACGAGAACCATGGATTAAGGACCGAGCCCTCGGGGGCCATTGCAACCGCAGCCGTTCTTGGTGGCCAGGCGAACCTGGATGGCGAAGGGGATGTGGTCATCGTCCTCAGTGGTCGAAACGCTGATGAAGAGGCTTTTCGAGAATGGATCTCCGTATCCTGACGCGGGGGATACCTAGCGGACCCGAAGCACCTGGTTCTGCGCGTCACAACGCACGGCACGTGAGTAATGGTAGACATGGACATCCGCTGCCACTGCTGTCGGCACGCGCACCAGGAACTCGATCCACCCGGGATCATTAAAGGCGGCATAGGCGAGCTCCAGCGTCGTCAACAAATCCTCGGGCTCCGCCGTTAAATCAGGAAACAGGACAGGGCCCGTGTCGGTCTGAAACACCCAGTCGCGTTCATTGGCATTGATCGTCTTGACGGGATATTCGAGGTGCGCCTGGTACCGGTCATTTTCCAGCTCCGTCCGCGCGACCAGCGAGTGATTGGCCAGTACCGCTTCCACGATCTCACGTGGCGATTCAAGCACCTCGCCGTTGCAGGCGGCCAGGTCCCTGCGGACATTCTCAAAGGTATCTGCGATCAATCCGCTTTGCCGATCCGACTGGCTCCCACTACCTGGCGGGTACAACTCCATCTCGGTACCAACCTGGGAATAGGTTTTCAGATTGAGATAAGAATCCTCCGAAAAGATCGGGCAAAAATCGGCATTTGGTTCCAGCCAGACATCGCGTGGCACCCCCACTCGTTCTGTCTTGCAACTTGCTCCCAACAAAAAGACCTGTGTTACCTGGCTGGACTTCTCCATAACCGTGCAAACACATTCGACAGGGATTCTCGCATTATTAAGCGTGTAGGGGGGCTTATGGGTTACGGTCTGTGGTGTCTTGCATTCAGTGTCGATACGGAAGGTCACGAACGAGCTATTAAAATTGATCGTCTTCATGGTCTGACGTCCGCAGTGGGTATACGATTTTGCGATGGCACCCGCCAAGCGTCTCCTGATTCGCACTCGAATACCTTTATAGTACACTAAGCGAGCCTCGGCGAATCATTCCGCCCAGGTATTTTCGCAGGGACCCAGGCGGGTCACATTGCCCACTTCATGGATTATTTCTCAACAGGTCACACCGGCATGAATCACGATGATGGAGCCCAACGCAGGGCCTACTGGACCGAGCAAATGGAACTTGGCTACGAACTAGTCGAGCAATTGTTAGCCTGCCCCGTGGAGGAATGCGGCGAATCGTTCGCCTCCATACCCGACGCCGTCGAGGCCGCTGGAGTAGAAGTATTTTTTTCCGAGTCACCGATCGCCGGGGACATGCCACGTGTTTTCTACGCACGCGCATCACTCGTGGATGATATCGTGGCGATCGCGCGTGACATGAACAAGCGTGGCTGGATCCTGAAGATCGAGGACGGCTTCCGATCGCTGGAAATGCAAAGTGCCCTGGTGCGCAAACCGGAGGTTTTCGATGCCGTGGTCCAGAAATGCATCTGGGAACACGACGGCCAGCTTCCCTCGGTCGAGTTTATTTTTCGACGCGCCCTCATCATGGTGGCTAACATCCC
>JAZADA010000170.1:0-4547 GCA_036124135.1 Planctomycetota bacterium
TGGCGAACATGCAGCAAGTCATGGGATCTTATAATGCCCTGCAGAGATCGCAGGCACTGGATGTCAGGATCATCGAAGAGCAGACAATTGGCGGCCTGACCCGCCGCAAGTTGACTTATCGAAGTGATCGAAACGAACCCGTTGCAGCTTACTTGTTCTTGCCAGCAGATCGCACAAAACCGGCCCCGGCAATCCTTTGTCTGCAGCAGACAAACCGGCAGGGAAAAGAAGAAGTTGCGGGTATCGGAGGAGATCCGAACTTGGCCTATGGCTTGCACCTGGCCCAACGAGGTTACGTTACGCTTGCTCCAGACTATCCTGGTTTTGGAGACTCGCAGTTTGATTTTGCGCCGCAGCGTGGCTATACGAGTGGAACGATGAAAGCCATTTTTGACAATATTCGAGCGGTCGATCTACTGGAGTCGATGTCCGAAGTGGATGGAAGTCGGATTGGCGTAATCGGCCACTCGCTTGGTGGTCACAATGCGATGTTTACTGCTCCCTTTGAACCACGCTTGAAAGTCATTGTGTCCAATTGTGGCTTTTGTCGGTTCCACAAGGATGATGTTCCTTCCTGGACCAGTTCGAAATACATGCCGCGTTTGGCAACGGTTTACGGTAATGATGCTGACAGGATTCCTTTTGATTTCCCGGAGATTATCGGGACCTTTGCGCCGCGGCCATTTCTCGCCATAGCGGCCCAGGGTGATAACGACTTTGATTACACGGGGGTTCAGGACAGCATCAAGTCGGCTCGTCGCATCTATCGGCTACTGGGAGCGGAAGGAAACCTGCAGGCCCATTACCCCGAGACAAAACATGCCTTCTTGCCTGCCGCTCGCAAGGTTGCCTACGATTTCTTGGACCAGCACCTCCGACCATGATCGCCGGCTACTTGCCCAGCATCAGTGAACAGCAAACATTGGCCAGCTGGTTCAACTGGTCCAGGGGCATCGATTCCTCGTTCGTGTGGATGTCGAGGTAGCCTACCGAGATCACGATGGCATCCAGCCCGTGGTCATTGAATTCGTTTGCATCGCTTCCACCGCAGGTCACGGAAGTCCAGGGATTGATCCCACTCGCTTCCATGGCGGACTTCGCTCGCTCAACAATGGGGGCACTTTCGTCAAATCGAAATCCCTTGGTGCCACCAACCTGTTCAAACTCAACGGTTCCGCCAAACGCCTCAGCAGCTGCAGTGCAGGCAGCCAACAATTCCTCCTTGGCCTGTTCATACTTTTGTTCATTCAGGCTGCGCAGCTGCCAGACCATCTCGGCCTGTGGTGGCACGATGTTCATCGCTTCGCCCCCGTTCACGGTGCCAACGTTGGCGGTCGTTTCCTCGTCCAGTCGCCCCAGCCTCATGGTTTCAATAGCACGCGCAACCATGCAAAGTGCGCTGCGGCCGTTTTCAGGATCCATGCCCGCATGAGCAGCACGACCATGGAATGTACACTTGTAAGCAATCGTCCAGGGAGCCGCCAGCATGACACCCCCCACGGTACCATCGGCATCGGGTACAAAAACCATTTTCGACCGAGCCTCGGAAACATCGAAGGCCCGTGAACCGATGTGTCCGACTTCTTCGCCGACTGTGAAAAGCACTTCCACGGGTGGATGCGGCAGGCCTGCCTCGGCGATGGCCTCCACCGCTTCCACGATCGCAGCCACCGCCGCCTTGTCGTCAGCACCGAGAACGCTGGAACCATCGGTATGGACAGCGTCATCTCGAATCACAGGTTCCATCCCCGGGGTAGGCCAGACCGTATCGGTATGACCACAAAGCATGATCGGATCGTGCCCAGCCAGCTCGCCGTTACCTGGCCAGAAACCAAGTACGTTCCGATGCGCATCCGTCGAGAGTTGCACCCCGGCGGCCTCGAGCTTGGGGCGCAAGGGTTCAATGACCGGATCTTCATTGGGATAGTAGCTGTCGATGCGCAGGATCGAAAGAAATGTTTCCAGCAGACGGTCGGAGTTGATCACGAGCAAGTGCCTTCCGGTGAGAGGAAAATCGCATTGTAGAACAGCGGCACCCCTTTTTGAATCATGTTAGCGTGTCACACAAGCGTTGCGACTCGTTTATAATCAAAGGGCTGTAACTCACTGCGGAGAATACGATGATTCCAACCCTGTTACTGCTAAGCGGTTCCTTGCTGGCAGCCGATCCGGTGCCCGTTGTTACCTCGCCAAACAAATTGCTACGGATCCAGTACCAACGGGGCGATGAAAGCTTCTGCCAGGCCGGTACCTGCGTCGATTACCAGAACAACGGCCAACGCGGTATCCTGCTGGCCTCACGCAAAACGCGTGAACTGTCCATGCTGGAGGCTGCCACAGGAAAAGTTCGCTGGACACAACGCTTCGCCGGAGCTCAACAATCGATCCTGGCGTATGATTTGGATCGAGATGGTAACGTGGAAATTATTTACACGACGTCGAGTCCAGGACACTTATACGTGTTGGATGGCCAGGGAAAGATTAAGCGGCAGTGGGTCGCCGAGGATGGCAAGCTTGGTAATTCGGCTGTCGTGCTCGATGCGGATCACGATGGAATCCTAGATGGTTTCTTTGGAACGCGCACGAAGCACCTGGTCCGATTAAACATGAAGAACCTGACCCTGATCGATCGCCGCAAGGGCTGGGTTCAGTGTGGCTGTTACACCAGCGCCATGGATGTGGACCACGATGGGAAATGGGATCTGTTTGCCGGGTCGGGTGACGATCACCGGTCCAAGGGAAAGATGGTTCGCTACGATCCCTTGTCACTGGAAACGCTCTGGGAATATGACACGGACGATAACGCATCGAGTGCGGATCCCGTGCTGGTGGATATCGATGGTGATGGTGAGGTGGAAATCATCAAGTCGGTGGATAACTACGGACGGGACGAGGCCCATGATGCGATCTATGCCTTCGAGACCAATGGCACATTGTTGTGGAAGTATGCTGGCCTTGCCTGCGAAGATTCTCCCAGCGTGGCAGACCTGGATGGGGATGGGCAGGTGGAAATCGTTGGTATGACATTTGGCGGCGAAGTGTTTTGCCTGGATGGCAAGGGAACACTACAGTGGAAACGCGACTTGCGGCCGGAACTGGATGATTCCTCTCATGCTTACATGACACCCATTCTATGTGACGTTGATGGGAAGCGAGGCCTGGAGATCCTGGCCATGACCAACGGTGGGTACTCGAAAAAAGCGGCCGGTATCGTTGTGGTTCTGTCAGCGGATGGGACGGTAATGGATCAACTGGACGTGGGTGGCAGCCGGTACTGGGGCGAGGCATTCTATGCCAATATCGATAACGATCCCTGGATGGAATTGGTGGTGAGCGGCAGCGGCGGAATGGATGTAATCGAGACCCGTGGGCTGGGTCCTAGAAGCGAACATTACCAGCGACGACGTAATTACCAGCGATTGCATCACGTTCCCTGGGCCTATGAAGATTCGTACTTTATTCACCGGGGTACGCTTACCAATGTCGAGAATCGTACAGATAACCTGGTATTGAAGAAAATCAACAAGAACTATCTGACCACAGGACGTTTTGTAACCGAGGTACTGAAGCCACCACCCTCGTGCCGATTCGTGCAGTTACATTACGGGGCGGTTGCACCGACAGGCACATCGTTGACAGTTAACTTGCTGGATAGCCGGCAACGGCCCCTGTTGAAAGAGATCAGTAACAGCAGCCGATTGGAGATTAACCAGCCGGTTCACATCGAGTTTGTTTTTCACTCGACCCGCTCAGATCGTACACCGCTGCTGGATCATTACCAGCTTCGTTTTGATCAAGTACGCTAATGCTGTCATTGGTTATCGTTGAGCCAAGGAGTTCCTGAACCTTATCAAGGATTAATTAAATGTTCACGATGCGATGTAAGCGATCTTTTTACCCGGTGTTGCTGGCAGCCACGTTGGTACTTGAATCGGCACAGGCACAATCTCTCCCGATCCGAATTTTCCAGGCTAAGAAGTTCAGCAGTGCACCGGTGCCTGCAAGTCGGACGCCACTGGGAATTCCGGAGGACTACAAACCCTGGATCGCCAAGCTGAAGAATAACCAGTTGTTGATTGTTTGCTTTCATGCCGGCCGTAACCCGATGAAGGAGCACGCTGTTTTTTGGCGCTCAGATGATGGGGGTAAAACATGGGGTAAGCGTGAACCGAGACCTGACGTGGCAGGGCGAGAGTTTGCTCTCACTTGCCTTTCCGATGGCACCTTGCTGATGCCCTGTCATTTTTTGAGCAATGATTCTGTCAACAAAGCAGGCCATACTTACAGCAAGGTCTTTCGGTCCGTCGATCAAGGTAAGACCTGGGCAGAAACCCGTATTGGTCCCAAGGGGTTTCCAGCAGGGGCGGCTACGATGAATGATTGGACGGCGTTTGAAGTTCCGGATCCCAGGCGACCGGGTAAAAAGGTGACCTGCCTGGGAATCAGCCTTTCCCACGGTGGCAAACAGGCTCCAGATTATGTTTCATTGTGGCGCAGCCGTGACAGTGGCAAGACCTGGGATAAGTCACTTAAGCCCGATACGCAGG
>JAZADA010000171.1:0-17622 GCA_036124135.1 Planctomycetota bacterium
AGGTCGCCCTGCTCGACGAATATCCCAACGTGGGAAAGATCAGCAGTGGATCGCTGTACCTCTATAATCGCAAGCGTTCTCAACGTGCTGCCGCAATCGAAAAAATAGCCGTCGAAAAAGAAACGGAACATCTGCAGCGAGTCCAACAGGAACAATTGGTAGCCCTGCCCGCGGCGAAACAGGCGGCCGTCAGTGCGGCCCTTGCCGTACCGGCAAAGCAACGAACAGAAACGCAGCAAACGCTGCTAAAACAATTTCCCGGGCCGGCAGTGACAGCCGCTACCCTCAAGGATTACGCCCCGGAAGCAGCTGCGGAAGTTGCTCGCTATCGCCAGGTAGCCACCCAGGTCAAGACCATCGATTCCAAGAAAGAACTGGATGATTTCTCCGAGAAGGCCAAGGAGATTCGCAGCACCATCACCAAGGAACTCTTTATCCGTGCTCTCACGGAGTCCAAGAACCATACCCCTGCCACGTTTCTCTTTCGACGGGGAAACCACACGCAACCGGCCGAGCAGATCCAGGCCGGTGAGTTGACCGTACTGAATCAACAGCATCCGCTCACCATACCCCCCAACAATGCAACCCTGGAATCGACCGGGCGACGCCTGGCTTATGCACGTCACCTGACCAGCGGAAAACATCCACTGGTCGCGCGGGTGATGGTCAATCGTATCTGGCTCCATCACTTCGGCCGGGGCATCGTGAATTCGGTCGGGGATTTCGGACAACTGGGCGAACGTCCCAGCCATCCCCAATTACTCGACTGGCTGGCAGACGAACTGGTTCGTAACGGCTGGCAACTCAAGCACCTGCATCGCCTGCTGGTCACGTCCACGGCCTTTCGCCAGTCATCACGGCGCACACCACGACTGGATGAAATCGACCCGGAAAATCGGCTTTATGCACGCAGCTCGATTCGGCGCATGGAATCCGAGGCCGTACGAGATTCGGTGTTGGCGGTCAGCGGCCAGCTCAACCAGAAGATGTTTGGACCATCCGTCCCCGTCATGGAAGATGCGGTCGGACAGATTATCGTGGGTATCGAGTTCCTGGATGGTGAACGCAAACCCACCAAGGTCATCCCGATGCAGGGTGAAGACTTCCGCCGCAGCGTGTACATCCAGGTGCGTCGTTCGCGACCGCTGGCCGTCCTCGAAACATTTGACCTGGCTACCCTTTCCCCGAATTGTGCCCAGCGTAATTTTTCCAACGTGGCACCCCAGGCACTACTGTTGATGAACAGCCAATTCATCGTCAAGTACTCCCGGCAATTTGCCGATCGCGTGATTCGAGAAGCAGGTGACCAACTTGCCGCGCAACTCGACCGTGCCTGGGAACTGGCCTATGGTACGCGTCCAACCCCCGAGAACAACCAGTTACTACAGACATTTGTCGCGAACCAACAGCGTGAACTTCAGCAGCAGGACAGTAAGCTGGATACAACCACGGCGCGCCAACGTGCACTGGCCAGCGCCTGCCAGGCCATCATGAGTGCCAACGCATTCATTTACATCGATTAGTCCTTGACGATAGAGGATCCCCCCATGCGGGAAGACATTCAACCACTTGCCAATCGCCGACACTTCCTGGCCCGGGGAGCTATGAGCCTGGCACCACTGGCGACTGCCTGGCTGGGTCGGCAGCAAGGCGTCTCGGCAAACCCGCTCAAACCTGACCTGGGCCTGCAGAGCTATAGCCTGAAAGCCAAGGCACCGCACAAGGAACCCGTGGCCAAGGCCATGATCTCGATGTTCATGCAGGGTGGTCCCAGCCAGGTCGACCTGCTGGATCCCAAGCCACTATTGAACAAGCTGCACCTGAAAAAGTTTCCCGGCAAGGTCAAGTACGATAACGCGGCCGAGGCCAGCTCACGCGTGCTGGGTTCCCCGTGGAAGTTTCAAAAACATGGACAGGGTGGCACGGATGTTTCAGAACTATTGCCCCACCTCAGTGAAATCGTGGATGATATCCTGGTGATTCGCTCGATGCGTACCGGTGTTAACAACCATGGACAATCCATCCACGCCATGAACTCCGGCCGCACCCAATCCGGACGACCTGCCCTGGGGAGCTGGCTGACCTATGGGCTGGGCGCTGAAACCAGTTCCCTGCCCGCTTACGTGGCCATGACCGATCCCAAGGGATTACCGGTCGAGGGTGTTCTCAACTGGTCCAATGGCTGGTTGCCATCACTGTTCCAGGGCACGGTCATTCGCCCCGTCGAACCACGTATCCTCAACCTGCAACCCCCTCGGGAACTCCAGGGCAAGGTCCAGGAAAATTACCTCCGATTACTGGGAACACTCAATCGACAACACTTCCAGCAGCGATCACACGAGCTGGAATTGCAGGCCCGGCTCGCGAACCTGGACCTGGCAACGCAAATGCAGACATCCGCCCATGAAGCCCTCGACGTGGGCCGCGAAACCAAGGCAACTCATCGCATGTATGGCCTGGATAATCCTGCCACCCAGGAATTCGGTACCCGTTGCTTGATTGCCCGACGACTCGTCGAACGTGGGGTCCGGTTTATCCAGTTGTTCACCAAGAACCAGTACTGGGATCATCATGGCAGCATCATGAACCGGTTACCCGAATCGACAACCAAGGTCGATCAACCAGCGGCTGCCCTGGTCAAGGATCTCAAGCAACGAGGATTACTTGATTCCACGGTGGTTCACTGGGGTGGTGAAATGGGGCGACTGCCCGTGATCCAGAACGACACCGGCGTCAAGAACGTCGGCCGCGATCACAATACCTACGGCTTCAGCATGTGGGTTGCCGGCGGGGGCTTCAAAGCCGGTGGTACCTATGGCGCCACTGACGAATTCGGACATCGTGCCGTGGAAAATATCGTCAATCACTTTGACTATCATGCAACCCTGCTGCACCTGTTCGGCCTGCTGCCGCAACAACTGAGCTACAAGCAAAATGGTCGTGAACAGACCTTGCTCGATGGGCAGGATGGAAAAGTCATCCGGGGACTGCTGGCTTAACTGGTTCGCCCCAGTTCCGGGATCGGAGCTCCCGTACTGAGAATGGGAACCGGGCGGCCCGCAAAATTGGGCAATGCCAGGTGGTCAAAATCAATACCCAGGTGCTGGTAGATCGTGGCCAGGAAATCCCCGGGACCAACCCGGCGACTGACCGGATCCTCGCCACGAGCATCGGTTGCACCAATCACCTGTCCGGTCTGGATTCCACCACCAGCAAACAACATCGTGTTCGCACGAGGCCAATGATCTCGACCTGGTTGAACTGTTCCCTTGGCACCACTGGCCACTCCGCCACCACTGCTGGCAACATGAGAAATCCGGGGCGTACGACCAAACTCACCGGTCACGATGACCATCACTCGCCGATCCAGACCGCGTTGGTAAACATCCTCGATCAGGGCCGAGACCGCCTGGTCAAAAAAGGGAGCCCGGTGCTTGATCGCCTGGAACACATGGTGATTGACCGCATGATCATCCCAGTTGGCAACACGGCCACAGAGCGGTCCATCAAACTCGGTAGCCACCACGTCCACGCCTGCTTCTACAAGGCGACGCGCCATGAGGCACTGTTGCCCCCACTGGTTACGACCGTAACGCTCGCGCACCTGGTCTGACTCCCTGGAAAGGTCAAACGCATCGTGTGCTTCCGGTTGGGTCAACATCCTGATGGCCTGGGCCTCGTAAGCATCCAGGGCCTGCATCATGCCCGTCGAGTCGATAGCAGTTCGCAACCGATCAAAATTACTTTTCAGCTGAACACGTTGCTGGAAACGGGCCACCTGGTCTGCCTTCATCCCCACGTTGGGAACCTCGAAGTTAGGATGATTCGGATCGCCCGTGACCTTGAATGGTGCATAGGCAGGTCCCAGGTAAGTAGGTCCGGCAATCGTGAAACTGTCATAGCGATCGACTGGATTCACGGCCACGTAGTTAGGAATCCGACGCGTGGGATCACGGCGCAGGTAACTCACGATCGACATCCAGTCCGGGTAAACTGGTTTCAACTTGTCCTGGTTAGCAGGATCTCCACCGAGCACACGCAGGGATCCGGCGGGATGGCCACCTCCCCCGTGAGCAATGGATCGCAACAGCGCGTACTTGTCAGCAATCTTGGAAAGCCTGGGTAACAATTCGGTCAGGAAGATCCCAGGAACATTGGTGCGCAGTGGGGTATAGGGTCCCCGGTACTCGGTCGGCGCATCCGGCTTGGGATCAAATGTATCGAGGTGGCTGCAACCACCCCGCAACCAGACGAGAATAACCGCGGTCTTCTCTTGCTGTTTCGGGTTCGCTGCCAGGGCCCGACGATGATAGAGTTCGGCCAGCCCCAACGTCGTAAATCCCGTCAAGCCAGCTCGCAGGAATTCACGACGGGATCCAGGCTCCCTGCCAGCAGACAGATGAGGACCCCGACAGGCGGCAGTAGAAATCATACGTGACATATTAACCATGGATTATATCGGCATTCCACAACGGTCACAATTCAGAAAAGAGCTGCCTACTCGTCAAAACACGCCCACATCTCACTTTGCGGGCAACACATTTAACTTCAGGAACGAGGGATTTTCCCGTGATCGATAGACCTGGTGCGTGGCCTGCTGAAAGTCCGTCTCGCTGGCATGATAAATATCGACGAACTTCTGCGGGTTACGACCAATCACCGGAAACCAACTACTCTGTACCTGCACCATGATCTTATGACCCTTGAGAAAACAGTGGTGCTTGTCACGTAAATCGAATTCCAGGTGGGTGATCTGTCCGGGCACGATCGGCTCGGCTTTTTCAAAACTCTTTCGAAACTTGCTCCGAAAGACCTCTCCTGCCAGCAGCATCTGGTAACCACCCATCTGGATCTCTTCCCCACGCGGTGAATCGTTGGGAGTATCTTCCGGGAACACATCAATCAATTTCACGATCCAGTCCGCATCAGTTCCTGTCATTGCAACCTGCAGGTTGGCAATGATTGGCCCGGCAATCACCAGGTCCTCGGTCAACGGTGAAGTTGTATAGGTCAATACATCTGGACGCCTGGATGCAAACCGTTGATCCTCGACCATCCAGGTATGTCCCTGCGTGTTGCGAATCTCGGCGGAAAACGGAACCGGTTTCTTCGGATCACTGAGAAAAGAATCGAATCCCTGCTTTTTCTCCGGTGCCATAAACGACAACTGGTGATCCGCTCGCAGGTAAAGATTTCTCGGCACCACTCTCCTGGGCGGCCAGTGGTCAAACCGGTTCCAGCGATTAGAACCTGTTTCAAACACGATGGCCTCGGGCAGCTCCGCCTTTCCCTTGCCCTTCAGGTGATACTGAAAAAAAGGAAACTCGATTTCACGTCGATAGTACTCCGAGGTACTACTGCCAAAGCGAATGTCTCCTAGTGAATCTCCTTTACCAAACGCCCAGCCACCATGTTTCCAGGGTCCCACCACGAGCAGGTTCTGATTGTTGGGTGTTTCTCGTTCGATCTTGTAGTAAATACCCATCGGCCCATAAAAATCTTCCGCATCAAACCAGCCAGCCACGTTCAGGACCGGGTGCTTGATGTTCTTCAGGTAAGCCAGGGCATCTCGTTTTTTCCAGTACGTGTCGAGCGAGCCATGCTGCATGTAATCGTTCCAGGTGGGAACACGGTTCTTGAAATAACGCTTGTTAACATTGGCCACTGGTCCCAGGTCCAGGAAAAACTGGTAGCCATCTGGCGTCCCGTAACTGAAAACCGGCTTGTCACGCTGGGCCTGAACTCCCGAACGCGTGGCCGCGTTAAAGGCCAGCCAGTGGAAGGTATACATCAGGCGAAAGGCACCATTGTGATGAAAATCATCACCGATAAACATGTCCGCCGGTGACGCCTGGGGGGACGAGGCCTTGAGCGCCGGATGCGCATCAATCATCCCCATCACGGTCTGCCAACCCGGGTAAGAAATACCCCATTGCCCAACGCGTCCATTGTGCGTGGGAAGATGATCCAGCAGCCACTCGATGGTGTCATACGTATCCGTACTTTCATCCGTATCCCGGGGGCCACCAGGCTTCCTGGCCAACGGTTTCATGACATCGAATTGCCCCTCGGATTTAAATTTCCCCCGCACATCCTGGTAGACAAAAATGTATCCTTCCTCAGCAAACAGGTCCGATGGTCCCAGCGTACGGCGGAAGCGATCAGGCTCGTAGGGCGCGATGGAGTAAGGAGTGCGAAACAACATGATCGGATACTTCCGATCTAAGCGTTCCGGCTGGTAGATAATGGTAAACAGCTTGACGCCATCACGCATCGGAATCATGTGTTCCGATTTCACGTAATGATCCTTGATCTTGAATTCTTCCTGGGCCTGCAGAGAGGCTGTCAGCAACCCGACGAGGCAGGACCCTATCAGCAGCAGATACCGGGAACACATCATCAGGACCATTCTCTCCCTCGCCACGGGCAACCGGATCAGTAACAACCCCTGGCCATGTTAAAAAAGTTCATGGATCGGCTTGCCGCTACCCACGATGCTGACCGGTCGACCGGTTGAATCCTCGTAGTGTGTACCAAGCGGAATGCCCAGCGCATGATAGATCGTGGCCAGCACATCCAGCGGCGTGGAAAGACGTTCCTTGACACCACCACCGAACTTTTCACTGGCCCCTACGACACGGCCGCCCTGGATTCCACCACCCGCCAACATCACGGTAAAGCAATTGGACCAGTGGTCGCGTCCGGCATGTCCATTGATCAATGGTGTGCGGCCAAATTCTCCAGCACAATAAATCACAACGTCATCGAGCATGCCGCGATCTTCCAGGTCTTCTACCAGGGTGGCGATGGCCTGGTCCAGCGGAGGCAGATGTTCCTCAAGCCCCTTTTCGATCTCGTTGTGGTGATCCCAATATCCCGTGTTGATCGTCACGCAACGGGTACCGGCCTCGACCAGTCGCCGCGCCAGCAATGCACTCTGACCGTACTGGTGACGCCCATACTTGTCTCGCAGGGCAGATGGCTCACTGCCAATATCAAAGGCCTTACGAACATGATCGCCAGCCACCATTTCAAGGGCCTGTTGCTTGAACGTGTCCAACCCCTTCATCACACCCGACTGATCGATATCCCGCCGCAGGGTATCGAACTTACCCAGCAAGCGACGACGCGACTGTACGCTGTTCAGCGTCAGGCCACTGGGCAAGGAGAGGTTAGGTACCTTGAAATCTTTACCATTGGGATCCCCTCCCACTTCAAAGGGATTGTAGGCCTTACCCAGGTAGACCGATCCCTGGTAACCAAACGCCTCCGACTTGGGCACGGTAACGTAAGCTGGCATCTGGGCTCGCCGTGGTCCCAGGGAACGCGAGATGACGGATTCGAAGGATGGTTTCTGGGGAGCATTACGAGCCAACGTGGGCCCGAAGTAACCGGTTTGCATCCAGTGCGCCGAGGGAGCATGAATACCATTTTCATGATGGACCGAACGCACCAGCGCCAGGCGATCCATCACCCGGGCCTGCCGGGGAAACCGCTCACCCACCACGATTCCCGGTGCCGAGGTGGCAATCGGCTGGTACATGCCGCGGTACTCCGCTGGAGCCGCCGGTTTCATGTCATACGTGTCCTGCTGACTCATCCCGCCATGGGTCCAGAACACGATCAGGGACTTCTGGCTGCCGGAACTACCAACAGCCGCTCGTGACTCCAGTTGCAACCATTGAGACAGGCTGAGTCCCAGCAGGGGCGCACCCAGCTGCAGGAAATTTCGTCGCGAAATTCCATCACAGTTTCTAAATGACTGGCCTTCCACTCGCAGCATCCAACTTCTCCTCGTTACCCGGTATACCCGGCCTTAATGATTAAACAGGAACTCATTCGTTGCCAACAGGGACCACAACAGGGAACGGTACGATTCCGCACGGTCCTTTTCACCTGCCAGGAACTCCACGGCCACCTGCTGCTCCTGCGCCCGTGGCAAACGCGCAAATACACGCAGGAAAATGTCGTTGACGTTATCACCATGTGTTTTCTTGTTGCTGGACAACTGCTGGATATAACCCTGTTCCGCGGTCAGTTTCCCCTGGATTTCCTTGGAATTGACAAATTCCAGGGCCTGCGCCAGCGAGGGAGCATCAATCCGTTCACACTCGCAGGCCGATGTCCTGGCCGGACGACCGAACACCGTGAGAAAATGCGCCGGGACATTCTCATCCGGCAGATCGATAGCACGGGTTCCAGCCGGGACCCCGGCAAACTTCGTCGGAACAGCCAATACCTGGCTGATCCCATCGAGTAAAACTTCCGCCTGCAATCGTCGTGGATAAAAACGGGCAAATGACTGCAGGTCATCACCATTGGTTGCCAGCGCCGTGGATTCCAGGCGATAAGCGTAACTGTTGCAGATATTGCGAATCAATCGCTTGATGTCGTACTGGTGCTTCACGAAATCGACCGCCAGGGCATCCAGCAACTCGGGATTGCTCGGTGGATTGGTACTGCGAGCGTCATCGATGGGGTGGATGATACCGCGTCCCAGGAAATGTGCCCACATCCGGTTGACCATGGTACGTGCAAAGTAGGGATTCTCGCGACGCGTCATCCAGCGTGCCAGGCTATGACGTGGATCATCATACCGTTTCAATTCAAAATCCGGTCCACCCAGGGGTCGCGGAACAATCGACTGCCCACTACGCGGATGAAGAACCTCGCCACGTTCCTTGAGATAGATCACTTCGTTGGTAGGAACTTCCGCATCGGCAAAGCCACCCTTGCGTCCCACCCGGGCAAAGACAGCGGCCAGGCCGAAATAGTCTGCCTGGCTCCAACGCTCGAACGGATGATGGTGGCACTGGGCACACTGGATTCGCATCCCCAGGAAAGCCTGCGAAACCGATTCCACGTAATCCGGTAATGTCCGCACCGAGCGGTACCAGACCGTGGGAGGATTCTCCTGCTGGCTGCCACTCGCGGTCACAATTTCCGCCACGAACTGATCGTAGGGTTTGTTCAGTGCAATCGAATCACGAATCCAGTTAGCAAACAGGGCCGTGCCGGCACGTTGCTTGTTCGTCGAGTATCCCGCACCTCGATTCTGCAGAATGTCAGCCCATTTCAAGGCAAAGTAACTCGCATATTCCGGCCGTTCCAAGAGCCGATCAATCAACCTTACGCGCTTATCCGGAGCATCATCGGCCAGGTACTCCTGGATCTCTTGCGCCGTGGGCAAGCTGCCACAAATATCGATCGTCACCCGGCGAATGAAGGTGGCGTCGTCCGCTTCCGGAGAAGGTGCAATCCCCAGCCGACGCCACTGGTTCCACAACAACTGGTCAAAAGGTGCATCCGAAAAATCGACCGCTAATTCATTGAGTCGACGTGTCACGGCTTCTCGCTGCGTTCCCTGGAACTCCATCGGGACCGCTCCATGCAACGTAGCGATCTTCCCTCCGAATCGAACCATCACGGTAAACAAGCCACCCCGCTGCCCGGTACTCAAGAGGCCTTTCTCCGAAATCTCGGCAATTTCCTCCTCGTTCGATGTAAACAGGGCCTGGCCCGTCACGGTCCGATTCGTGCCATCCGAAAACAGGGCCGTCACCCGCAACTGTCGAGTCGCATTGCATTCCATCACCAGTTGGCCAGGAGCGACCGAGATCTGCTGCAACGTGATATCCTGGTCCGTCGGTGCGACCGCTCCCTGCTGAACCCAACGCAACAACACCTGGTAATCACGGCTACCAATATCCAGCCGCTTGCCGCCACCGTGTGGAACCTGGCCCGTCGCCTTGCGCAGTACCAGGCTGCGACTGGCATCACTGAAAAACAATCGACGACCACGGGCTTCCTTGACCACCGCCTGGTAATCCAGCTGCGGTTCAAAACCCAGCAACGACAACTTGAAACCGTTCTGTCCCGTGGCCTTGCCATGGCAACCACCACTGTTGCATCCCAGCTTGGTCAGGATCGGGACCACGTCCGTTGTAAACTGCACCCTTAGCGGCTCCGCAGCAACAACAGCGGGGACAGCAAGCAGGCAAGCCATGCCCAGCGTCAGGCGGAAGTGAGAAGCAGCGATCTTTGCCATCACTCAACAATCTCCAGTTGCAGGAAACAAGCTCCCAGGTAAACCGGTTCATCCTCCACCGTTCCGACTCCCTCGAGTCGGAGGAAAGGCTGCTGCCCCAGGGGCGCATCCTCGTTAGCGATAATCTGTAGTGTACCCGATTCCGTCTGCCCCACGAATGTCACCCCACGAACCCGGAGACCAATCAAGTCACCAGCAGCCCTGACATCGGTGTGAATCTTGCCGATAAAGCCATTTTTTCGGACGGCGCTATACTTCACCTGAACCACCTGGCCGCGGGAAATCTTGCGGGGAGCGTCCAGGTCCACCGCCAATACGAAAGGCGCAGGATAAACCTCGAAACTGACAACATTGGTAAAGACTGTCACCGCCACTGGCTTCGGCTCCTTGACCCCACTGGCAACGACCGTGGTCTCGGCCTGAATCACCAGCGAATAATGTCCGGCCGGTAACGTAGGCGGCAGGTAAAAACTGATGTTCCCCTTGCTCTTGCCAGCGGGGATTACTGCCCGTTGCTGACGCACCTGGTCCGGCAAACCGACTCCCTGTAACTTGACCATCGTTTCCTGTTGCGAACCGGTCCGCTGCACATCAATCGCCACATCCACGATGCTACCCTGCTGGTAAGACTCCTTGCTGGCAGTAGCCGTCGCCAGCACCGGGGACACACCTGCCACGGCAAATGGAATTCCCTGCGTTAAACGCCCCTGGCCATTGGGTAAACCTGTGCGAACCATCGTCCCACCCTGCAGTGGTCGAGTCACTTCCAGTCCGCCCCAGGAGTAGTGGCCCACTAGCTCCAGCTTTGAAATCAACTCCTCGCTCCCCTCGGCAGCCGTCAGTACCAGCGGCGCCCGGGTCACTCCTGGTCCCAACCAGATATCGGGACAGGTAATACCTGCCGGCAGGTTCCTGGCAGCTACACGGATCGATGCCTGCTGGCCACGTTGCCGAAATGCCATCACGTCAACCAACTGACGCCCACCACGTTGCACGTTGATACCGGCGGGGCTGGACTCGGGACGTGCGATGGCTACCAGTCGCACCTGGTTTTCCTCGCGACGAATACTCAACCGGTACGTGCGACGTGGGTCATCCTGTAATCCGCCCACCAGGTTGCGCACCACGACCAGGTAATCACCGTCAGCCGGGGCCACCCAGCGACCGGAGGGATCCAGGTGGTTCGAGGGAAAACGCAATCCACCAATATTTAATAACTCATCCCGGTAATGTGCCAACTCCTGCTTCCCGACCTGGTCCATGATACTGATATCCAGGTCCGCTGGAGACCCGATACGCTGCGCAAAGCCTTCCACGTAAAATACCTCTCCACGCCGTGCCGTGATCCGGTACCAGTCCCGTTCATTTCCCCCGGTCAACTGACCACTTACTTCACCGGGAACTGCCATGGGTTGTGCGGATTCAGCCGTCCCATGGCTGCCGATCTCCAGGCTCACCGGAACATCTGTTCGACCCAGCACCAGTGGTGTATCGATCCCCGGAACATGGTAAGAAAAACTATCGACAGCGACGGCCGCTGGTAATCGAAAACTGGCGATCGGCAGGGAAGTTGCCGGTGCGGTGATCTCCACCACCTGTCGCGAATACGCTCCCGGGGATTTTCCCGCAACTGGTTCAGCAAGGTTCCAACCATGGAGCGTGACCTGGGTTTTTTTTCCCGGTTGCAAGACCGCTGGCCGGCTAAACAGGACACGCGGTCCGTTCCCAATATCCAGTCGATAGAAGTGCTGACTACTACCTCCGTAAACCAGGTCATGTACACGCACCCGGTATTCCCCGCTGCGCGGAACCCGGTAAGCCAGCGCGGGATCCACGCCGAAAAAACCTCGACTGGAGGCCACACGCTGACCACGCTCATCCACCAGTTCAAGAATCGCACGCAACGACGAATCCAGGCGATGTGTCCAGCATTCCACGACCAGTTGCTGACCCGCCTCCACCGCTAATCGATATTCATCGACCTCACCGGCAGCTGCGATCTCTCCACAGATCACATCATTCAAACGAACCTGCGCTACTTCCGTGGACTCTCCTCCTGGAGTCGACTTTTCCACGACCAGGGGCCGACCCGTAACGTAGAAAGATCGCGTGGAACTGATGCCATGGTTCGTGATCCCCTGCACATCATACATGCCCGTTGGTGTCCCGGGCGCGACCGTGACCTCGAACTGGTCTTTCTCACGGTGTTGAAACACCACGCCGGGATGACTACATCTCACGGCCGAGAGGCCTTCCAGGCTACTACCGGAGACCGTGACCAGCATGCTCTGTCCGACCTGGCAACCCCCTGGAAAAACACGCTGCAATTGAGGGATTGGCGGATTGGCGAACAGCGGAAATGCCGGGCACGTCAGCAGCACCAGGCACATGACCCCACGAACCCATGACTGACCACGTGCAAGCAGTGGAAGTACAGTCTCGTTTCGTGGAAGGTCCATGCCAACTCCTGTCGGGATGAAAGGCGAAACCTTATCGTACTTCGCTCACCGGACGCTGTACAGCTTGCGGTTATCGTCGCGTGCTGCCACTGGCGCACACGGCTACCATCGCTGGAGCCCGTGTAAAATCACTGCCAGGGGCGTCTTACGTGGAGTCCGCATCACTGGCGGGTTCCGAATCACTTGCCGGTTCAGGTGAACTGTCCGCATCCCCAGAGCTACTGGAGAGTAACACCTGGGAAACGTCTTCCTCGGGAACCATCTTGATGAGCGGCAGGACGCAGAACATGTGTCCAAGAAAATAGGTAAACATGACCCAGATCACATCGATTTGATCACTGAATTCAAAACCATCTCGGAACAAGGTACTTGTCCAGGTAATTAACCCCAGGCAACTGATCAACCCTGTCGAGGCAGCATTGATCCCCAGCCCCTGTAAAAAAATCTGGGAATCTCCAACGCCTCGACGCGAGAGACTGTAGATCATCCCCAGTCCGTAAAGACCGATCAGGGCACCCGAGGTAATCAGTGCCAGTGGTTGTGCCAACGGCTTGGTCTGATTCATCGCTTCCATGTACTGCATGCCGTTCATGTCACCGGAGTCATTCTCGATAATTGCCGGTACCAATTGGCCCACGCCGGACAGCACCACCTGGAACCCCAGGGTAAACAACATGGTGTAGATCACCTTGCCACCCAGCAGGGGATCTCTTTCATCCCGCATGCCACGCAGCCAGTTGAGAATGTAGATTACCAGGAAACCGCTCAACGTCCCGATTGCCGCAGGCAATAACAACATCGAAGTAAACATCTGACTTAGATTATTGGGACCCATCATGGCGAGCTAAACTCCAGAGAGAAAATAAATCGAGGAGACAAACATTACCCGGTAAAGAATTCAGTAACGTTATTATGCCGGATGTAGGACATCCAATACAAGTAAGTTTTTCGAAAACGAATTTCACACGGGTCGAACTTCCCCTTTCCACAGCAATCATTAAAGAATAGGTTGATCCCAGGCATGCCAATTCACTGCGCAGGAGAATCCCATGACAACTGGTCAAGTGCTCTGGGGTCTACTCGTCTGCGGTTCGCTCCTGGTCCTGGTGCTCGCCGTTTTCATCAAGATTCGTGGTCCAGGCAAGTGGTCACTGGGAATCGGCCTGGCCGTGATTAGCGGTGCCATGGTCTTCCTGGGCTGGTTACTCGTGATGGACCGGGAAAACCTCAACTGGCGTCTCATCGGATTACTGGGCGCAATGCTGGGAGGATTCATCACGGGAGTCAAGCAATTTATCCAACTCAAGCCGTCACCTGGCAAACCGGTAGATTCAGCAGACGATCCACTTTGAAACTGGCCGGCCCAACAGGCGGTTTACTTGAGAATTTCCTTGACGACCCGGCCATGAACATCGGTGAGGAGATAGTCGCGACCGGCGTGGCGGTAGGTCAGTCGTTCATGATCGATTCCCAGTTGCTGTAGAATGGTGGCCTGGAAATCATGAACAGAGACTGCATTTTCAGCGACGGTATTCCCGAGTTCATCACTGGAACCGTAAACCATGCCACCACGGATTCCACCACCCGCCAGCCAGGAACAGTAATTGCGAGAATGGTGTCCGCGACCTTCCGCGCCAGGCGCCGGAGTAAAGACACCGCGACCAAACTCAGTGGTCCAGACTACCAGTGTTTCATCCAGCATCCCACGTCTCTTGAGATCCTTGAGCAGGGCAGCAATGGGTTGGTCGACATTACGGGCCAGTTTGTTATAGGTTCCCATCTTGGCATGCGCGTCCCAGTTACTGTCGATGTTTGTATCTCCATCGATCAACTCGATAAACCGGACGCCACGTTCGGCCAATCGTCGGGCGACCAGGCACTGCCAGCCAAATCCTTCCGTGCTGCCCGGATCCAATCCATACAGTGCATGAGTCTCGGCCGACTCCCCGGAAAGATCAAAGGCCTCGGGCGCAGCCATCTGCATACCAAAAGCAGTTTCAAATGACTTGATACGTCCTGCCAGGTTGGGATCCTGCTCCCTCCCTTCCTGGTATTGACGATTAAAGAACGAAAGTAGATCCAGTTCTGTTTCCTGTTGCTGCCGAGAAAACGAGCGACGCGACATGTTGGCAATCGGTTCCTTGCCAGGAATGATGCGCGTTCCCTGGTGCAATACCGGCAGGAAATCAGAGCCCCAGACCTGACCGCCCGCGTAGGGCAGTCCCGGTGAAATGACCATGAAGGAAGGCAAATTCTGGTTCTCCGTACCCAACCCATAGCTCACCCAGGAGCCAATGCTGGGCCGGTTAAAGGTTGCCGAGCCGGTATGGATTCCGATCGTGGCACCGAAATGATCCCCGTTGATGTTCTGCATGGAACGAATCATGCAGATATCGTCGATCACGCTGCCCACGTGCGGAAACAGGTCGCTCACCTCGATGCCGCTTTTCCCGTAGGGCCGGAACTTCCAGTCACTGCCCTTGTAAAAACGACGTTTGCCGTTGGATTGATTGTGATGTTTTTCCAGGTAAGGCTTGGGATCAAACGTATCGACCTGGGAAACTGCCCCGGTCATGAACAGGAAAATGACCCTTTTGACTTTCGCGGGAAAATGGGGTTGGCGTGGTGCCAGCGGGTCCTCGACCGTATTGGCAGGAGCACCTTGGAGCATCTCGGAAAGCAGCCCGGGCAGTAATAATCCACTACCGGCCAGCGACTGAATCATTTGACGTCGATTAGGTTGCATATGGGTTGCTCCCGAATTCAATCAATAAACATGAACTCGTTACTACTGATCATACCACGGACATAACCAGCCCAGGCCTCTTCCTGGCGTTTCTTCCGATCGCTGGCAGATGCCTCCAATTGAGCTTCCGACCGGGCCAGGAAGGCCACCGCACGGTCAATTTCAGCGGATCCTGGCGGGCGACCAAACACTGCCTGGTAAGCCCACTGCACCTTTCCTTTGGTATCGGTGCCCAGGCTCTCCAACCGTTGAGAAATCAGCCGAGATTGTTCATGCATAAAAGATGAATTCATCAGGTACAGGGCCTGTAACGTCGTCGTGGTCGCCCTGCGCGTGGCAAACGGAACGTTGCCATCGGGACCATCAAACAGGTCCAGGTACGGATTCTTCTGGATGCGTTGCTGCATCAGGTACACGCTGCGACGGCGCGTCGGATAATTGGCCGCAAAAGGTTCATGCTGTCGATAGAAGTAAGAACGCCGGTGTGGAAAAGGATGCCGTTCACCCGGGGTCAGATCAAGCGTTCCGCTGAACGACAGGATCGAATCACGTATCTGTTCTGCATCCAGGCGACGGCGATTGGCTCGCCAGAGGTAATCGTTATCCGGATCGACTGCCAGGTTCTGATCGATGTTACTGGTGGCCAGCTGGTAGGTACGGGATAACATGATCAACCGGTGCATTTTCTTGGTCGACCAACCCTGGGCGACAAACTGGCTGGCCAGGTAGTCCAGCAATAACGGATGGGTCGGTGGAGTACCACGCACCCCGAAATCACTGGCCGTTTTCACGAGCCCCTTCCCAAAGTGGTGTTGCCAGATGCGGTTCACTGCAACGCGGGCCGTAAGAGGATTTCCGGGATCGGCAATCCAATCGGCTAGTTGGAGACGTCCACTGCCCGTGGATTTTTCCGAGAGCTTGGCACCACCCAGGATTTCCAGGAATCCTCGGCGCACTTGCGCCCCCGGTGTCCTGGGGTCACCCGCCACCTGGATCTTCACATCATGCGAATCACCTTCCCGCACCGCGTAGGCGATTTCCATCGTTGGAAATTTCTTGAGTACTTCCGCACGCTGTGCCCGTAATACCTGTAGTTCTTTCCAGACGATTTCTCGACTGCGACCCGGGGTCGTGACCTTCATGTTCTGGAATGACTGGAATTCCCGGAATTTTTCTCGTTCCCGGGCATCCCAGCTAGCCAGCACTTTCTCGTGCGGTCGCAGGATTTCGCTCGCCTGTTGCTCTCCAATCCGGTAGACGAAATGACGCCGGCGTGGTTGCTTCTCCGAACCAGGATGAGGATAGATCGTGCTGTCAAAGATACCGTAAAGGGCGTAGTAATCCGTCGTGGGAATGGGATCAAACTTGTGGTCATGACATCGTGCACAACCAATGGTTAATCCCTGGAAAGTTCGTCCCAGGTTATCAATCGTGTTCTCGATCGTGATATGCCGTAGATTCAACGGGCCTACACCGATGCGACGAGAGATGGCAATGTAGCCCGTCGCAATCTGCTGTTCCCAGCGCTGCTCATCATCCCTGGCAGGAAGCAAATCACCAGCCAACTGTTCTCGCACAAACTGGTCGTATGGCTTGTCCTTGTTGAACGCATCGATGACATAGTTGCGATACTTGTACGCCTCTGGAACCGGGTAATCTGCCGCATCTCCGGACGTATCTGCATAGCGAACGACATCAAGCCAGTGGCGTCCCCAGCGTTCTCCGTAATGACGTGACGCCAGCAAACGATCCACGACGGTTTCAAATGCTGCGGGTGAATCATCAGCCAGGAAATTCGCCACCTCCTCCAGCGTGGGTGGTAAACCGATCAGGTCATAGGTGGCACGACGAATCAGGGCTCGCTTGCTCGCCTGTCCCCCTGGTTTCACACCCTCTTTCGCCAGCCGGGCAAAGATAAAAGCATCGACGGGATGTCGATTCCAGGATGGATTCTTGACCTGTGGTACCGTGGGTCTGACAACGGGTTGGAACGACCAGAAATCTCGCAGTTTCGGATCGATCTCAGCCGAGGCCAATGCTGGACTTACCGGGGTATCCCAGGCCGCTCCCTCGGCAACCCAACGAACCAACATCGCCACCTGGGACTTCGATAACGATTTCTTGGGAGGCATCTTGAGTTTCTCATGCTGGTAACGAACGGCCTGGATCAACAGGCTTTTGCCAGGATCCCCCGGGATTACCGCCGGACCTGACTTGCCTCCCTTGAGAACCGCCTGGCGAGAATCCAGTCGCAATTCGCCCTTGGGTCGGGCACCATGGCATGAGATACAATTCTTCTTTAGCAGTGGCTGCACCTGGCGCTGGAAAAAATCGCCGGGCGACTGGACCCAGACCGCTCCCTGCTGAAC
>JAZADA010000172.1:0-7057 GCA_036124135.1 Planctomycetota bacterium
GCTGCCGAAGCGAAGCCTGCCGAGGAAAAGCCAGCTGCCGAAGCGAAGCCTACCGAGGAAAAGCCTGCTGCCGAAGCGAAGCCTGCCGAGGAAAAGCCAGCTGCCGAAGCGAAGCCTGCTGAGGAAAAGCCGGCTGCCGAAGCGAAGCCTGCCGAGGAAAAGCCAGCTGCCGAAGCGAAGCCTGCTGAGGAAAAGCCGGCTGAGCCAACTGAAGAATCTCCGGCCAAGGCAAAGAAGACGGATAAGACAGTGCCCGATAATCCGATTCGCAAGTCGGACAAACCGGAGTAGTTTTCCGCAATTTGCAAGCACCAGGTGGAGCATTCATAGCCCGTGGCTGGACGACTGATCTTACTGTTTGTTTTCCTGCCATTGGTCGAATTGTACGTGCTGCTGGAATTTGCCCGGCGCACATCTCCCACGTTGACCATGCTGTTGGTCGTTGTGACGGGTATCACCGGTTACTGGCTGACCAGGTCGCAGGGTCTGCGGACCTACCACCGTATCCAGGAGGAGTTGCGTGCCGGCAAGGTACCGACCAATGCCTTGCTGGACGGGATGATGATTTTCCTGGCCGGTGCATTCTTGTTGACTCCTGGAATTCTTACGGACCTCATTGGTTTTTCGTTGTTGATTCCTGTGACTCGCGGAGGTTATCGCCACTTGATTCTGCGTTGGTTCAAGTCGCGTTTTTCATGGCAGCAGGTGGTGGGCCGTCCCTTCCAATCCTCGCCGTTCGACCTCGGGAATGTTCCAGAAGGAGAGGTCGTGGATGCTGACGATTTGAGCAGCACGATTGACGTTCAACGGATCGAGAACGGTGACGTAGCCAACGATGAGTAAATACCGGACCGGGAAATAGGGTGGAGCGTGTCCTGGGCAATGCAGTCTAGATATCCAGCCATTGCCGGGCTTCTTTGACGACTCCACTCAGGCAACCGTCTTCAAAGGGGCTGACCAGCGAGGCTGCCTTGACCAGTTCCTGGAACGGTGCCTGTCCACCCAGGCTGCAGAGGTGGGTGTAGTCTTTCATCGCCTGGTCTCGATCATGTGCTGCTCGCAGCCAGAACTGGAGCGCACAGGTTTGGGCGAGGGTGTAATCAATATAGTAGAAGGGGCTGGCATAGATGTGTCGTTGCGATTGCCAGCGGCCTCCCTGGCCGGCATGGGGCAGGTCCCCGTAGTCTAGCCAAGGCTGGTACTGGGTTTCCAATTCTTGCCACATGGTGTGTCGTTCCGCGGGTGAGGCAGTTGGATTTTCATAGACCAGGTGCTGGAAGTGATCCACGGCAACTCCGTAGGGCAGGAAGATCAGCGAACTGGCCAGGTGCAACTGGCGAAAATCATCAGCGCGTTCCCCGAAAAACTTTTCCATGGTTGGCCAGGTCAGGAATTCCAGTCCCATGGAATGGATTTCACAGGATTCGTAGGTGGGCCAGAGATACTCAACCCATGGTTGATGTCGACTCATGTAGCATTGGAAAGCGTGTCCCATTTCGTGGGTAAAAACTTCCACGTCTCCACGGGTACCATTGAAATTGGCAAAGATGTAAGGCATGCCATACAGGTCAAAAGAGGTACAGAAACCGCCTCCTGCCTTGCCTTCGCGATTCTTTAAATCCATGAACTGGCCATCGACCATCCGTTGAAAGAAATCGTCCAGCCCGTAACCGATATCAGCAAACATCGCATGGGCCTGGCGAATCATATGGTCGTAGTCGTTCCCGGGTGTCGGGTTTCCCTGGGGAAAATAGACCGCTTCGTCCCAGGCCATCGTCTTTTCAATTCCCAGTTGCCGGGCCTGGTGGTTGCGCAGTTCCTCTCCGAAGGGGGTTACTTCCGCAAGGACCATCTCGCGGTAGCGAGCCACGTCCTGCTGGTTGTAATCGACCCGTGTCATACGTTGATAGCCGAGATCGACAAAGTTGTCGAAGCCCAGTTTTTGTGCCATGCCGTCACGCAGGGTGACGAGTTGATCAAAGATATCGTCAAGTGTTTCACGGTGGTCCTCGAACCATTGCCAACGCACCTGGTCCGCTGCCTGCCGAACGTTGCGGTCTGGATCTTCACGATACTTGACGATTTCCGAGAGGTTGGAAGTCTGACCCTGGAAGGATAGTTTCGCCCCGGCCAGCAGTTCCGTGTACTGGGCATTCAGCCGTGATTCCTGGACCAGGTCTTCTTCAATGACAGGTTCGTAGGTGGTGGTTTCGGATTCCCAGAGTGAGAAAGCCTGTTTCCCCATGCGTTCTTCCAGGGCGGGGCGCTGGGGATCCTGGAGTAGTTTACGCTTGAGGTTGACGGACAACTCGGTCAGCTTGGGGCGCAGCTGGTCACAATGGTCTCGTGCCTGCTTGGCCTGCTCGTCACGAGTGTCCTGGTGAAAGCGTAGTTCCGTGACAGCCTGCCAGGTATCGATCTGACGTCGTAACTGATCCCAACGCTGGAGAACTTCCAATGCGTCGTCGAGGTTTTCCGCGGCATCATAGGATTGATGTAATTGCTCGTACGCCTGCCGGGTTGCTTCCATATCGGGAGCTGCAACCTGGATCTCGGGAAAGGTAATTTGCGTCATGGACGATTTCCTGCGAGGGGCGCATTAACTTACCGGGGACGATGTAGACAGGACATCGCCTGGACCAGCTCACCAACAGCGAGTCAGTAGACTCACGACCCGGGCCTGGAGTTGCAGTGCCCCTCCTGCACGCAGCGCAAAGCCCTGGATCACGGTATGCTTACATGGCTCCGCAGCGTGCCACCAGGTCGGTGGTTCGGCAGCTATAACCCCATTCGTTGTCGTACCAGCTAACCACCTTGGCCAGTTTACCGGTATCCCCCAGTACCTGGGTGAAGTCGGAGGCAAAAACCGAGCTATGAGGATCATCAATGATGTCAGAGGAAACCAGCGGATCGGTCGAGTACGCCAGGATTCCTTTCAAGGGTCCCTCGGCGGCAATCCGAATGGCCTCGTTGATTTGTTCGGCATTCGCTTCCTTGCCAAGGTTCACGGTCAGGTCGACCACGCTACCGGTGGCGACGGGCACACGCAACGAGATACCGGTCAGTTTTCCATTCAGTTCAGGAATGACCAGTCCCACTGCTTTGGCAGCACCCGTGGAGGTTGGAATGATGTTTTGTGCTCCTGCACGTGCTCGGTACAGGTCCGAGTGCGGCATGTCCTGCATACGTTGATCGTTCGTGTAAGCATGTACCGTGGTCATCAGCCCGGACTCGATACCGAACGTTTCGTGCAATACCTTGGCGACTGGTGCCAGGCAGTTGGTCGTGCAACTGGCATTGGAGATGCACTTCATCTCGCTGGTTAATAGTTCATCATTGACGCCCAGCACCACGGTCATATCGGCTCCATCTTTGGCGGGTGCACTCAGCACGACGCGTTTGGCACCTGCAGCCAGGTGGCTGTCGTAGCCAGCTCTTCCATCAGCAGCACGGGCCGTGAAGATACCAGTACTTTCGATGACCACGTCCACGCCCAGGTCACCCCAGGGCAGATCAGCGGGATTGCGTTCGGCGAGAGCTCGTAACGAATGACCATCGACGACCAGGTTTTCTTCGTCGTAGTCCACCTGGCCAGGGTAGCGGCCATGGATACTATCGTACTTAAGGAGAGTTGCGAGAGTACGGTTGTCGGTCAGGTCATTGACAGCAACGACGTCAAATTCATCACTACGTTGCATCAAGTTGCGGAATGTTAAACGACCAATACGACCAAAACCATTAATAGCGACACGAATTCCCACGTCTTCTCTCCTTACCGGAAAAGGGGCGTTTTCTAGAAATATAACGGGCTTGCAAGCTGTATTCGTCCTTCAGGACAAGAGGGTTTTCTCCAGGGAGAAAACCAGGCATCATGCCAGAATTCACGTTGCTGATCATGAAAGCAATGCGAGCCCAAGGCGTCATTATAGTGACCGTCGAGGGGATCAGCAACCGCCGAGAGGCGGTCCGCAGCGAGCTTCGTACCGAAGTCAATTCTTTTCAGCTGCTTCCTTTGCCGCTTCCTTTTCCGAATCTTTTTTTACTTTTGGATCGGCTTCAGGTTTTGGATCCGTTGGTTTGCGGGTAGGGCGTTCCCGTTTGGGCAGGGCGTAGGGCTTGCTGGCGGTCACCTTGAGTTTCGTGGCAATGGCGCGGCCGGCAGCCTTTTGATTTGCCGGATACCAGGCCTCCAGTTCCACCATGTCTCCGACCCGGGCCAGGCGGGCGTCAGAAACGTTAACAGAGATCTTGGCTTTTTCGGCAAGCTGCGTCTGGACCACGGTGCGTCCGGCCAGCACGCTTAACTTGCCTCCCTTCATGGAGGCCAGTCGTCCCGCGACCAGGAATGGTGAGAATTGGCTACGGGCTGTTCCCTTGCCATTCTGTGGGGCAGCTGCTGCATCGTCGTCAGAAAACAGTTCCTTGGTTTCCAGGCCCAGGCCGGAATCGGGAAAGACCCCGATGCGGGTTTCTTTATTCGGTGTGAAAACCTGGAGCTGATTGATTGATCCGGAAGGTTTTCCTCGCTTGTCGAACAGTCCCGTGAAGCGAACATACATGCCACGTTGTAACCAGTTCGCGTCGGCCATCCCGATGACGGAAACACCTTCACGATTGCTGGGTACCTGGATAACCCACTGGCCACCATCCTTGGTCTTGACCTGGAGGAAACCTGGAGCAATTTGCAAGATCGTTCCACTGGACCGCAGGTATTCCTTCGGAGGCTGCTTGTTGCCCTGGGCGAGCAATGATGTCGTGCAAAAAACCACGACACAGAGAGACAGTGTAAGCCGTAACATGGCTCGTGATGTCGAGGATAAGATCATCTGTTGAATCCTTGTCCCAGCGTTGTTTTGGTTGTGGAGGGGGGTAGTTGCCGGCTGGAGAAACTGCCACACTAATAAAAGATGTCGGCCTGTTTCTGGTCCGCAAATGCCTGGCGATAGCGTCGTTAGCAGTCGCAGTAGTCTCTTTACCGACTACACGGGACACGACTCCGATGCCAGTACGAAAAAGTTGTGAACGCTCGGGCTGTCGGCAGAAAACAACCGTTCTCGTTGGACAGTCAGTTGCCAGGTAAACGGGACCTGGCACGTAACCAAAGGTGGTTTATCAGGATCCTGATTGATGGAAAAGCAAGCCAAGCGACTGACCGTTCCTGGGTTTTCCGCCCTTAAATCGGCTGGCCGAAAGATCACGATGCTGACTGCCTACGATTACACGATGGCGCAGTTACTAGACGACGCAGGAATTGATGGGATCCTGGTTGGCGACAGCATGTCCATGGTGGTCCAGGGACGGGAAACGACGCTCTCGGTGACACTGGATGAAATGATCTACCACGCAGAGATGGTGGCGCGTGCCGTTAAGCATGCATTGGTTATCGTGGATATGCCTTTCGCCACCTACGAGGTTGGAGTGCACCAGGCAATTGCCAATGCAGGTCGCATTCTCAAGGAAACCAATGGCCAGGCTGTCAAGCTAGAGGGGGGGGCAGACCAGGCTGATACGATCGCCGGATTGGTAGCTGCAGGTATACCGGTGATGGCACATGTTGGACTGCGTCCCCAAAGTGTTCATCAAATGGGTGGCTATAAAGTCCAGCGTGATGAAACACGCTTGCTTGATGATGCTGCTGCAGCACAGCAGGCGGGTGCCTTTGGTGTGGTCCTGGAATGTGTGCCGGCTCCGATTGCGGCCAAGATCAGCGCATCCCTGGAGATTCCCACGATTGGCATTGGTGCTGGCTCGGAATGCGATGGACAGGTCCTGGTCACTCATGACATGCTGGGCCTGACCCGCGGTGATGTGCCTCGGTTTGTTAAGCCTTATGCAGATCTCAGGTCCGTGATCACGGATGCCGTTTCCCGTTATTGCGAGGAAACGCGTGCTGGTACTTTTCCGGGTGAAGATCAGACATACACCCGGTAGGCAGTTGGCACGCTGATGGATGGAAGTGAGATGGTCAATCGACTCGTAAATGAAACCAGTCCTTACCTGCTGCAGCATCAGCATAACCCGGTCGACTGGTGGCCCTGGGGTGAAGAAGCCCTGGATCGTTCTCGCAACGAACAACGTCCGATTTTTCTCTCGATCGGATATTCCGCCTGTCATTGGTGTCACGTCATGGAGCATGAGAGTTTCGAGGATGAAGCCATTGCCGAATTTCTCAATGATCATTTCATCTGCATCAAGGTAGATCGTGAAGAACGTCCCGACCTGGATCAGATTTACATGCAGGCGGTACAGATGATGACGGGGCGAGGTGGCTGGCCGATGTCTGTTTTTCTGACTCCTGATCAGCAGCCCTTTTTCGGGGGTACCTATTGGCCTCCCACGGCACGCATGAACATGCCAGGGTTCGACCAGGTGATACGTGCCGTTGATGATGCCTGGCAGAATCGCCGTGAGCAGGCCGTACAGCAAGCCAGTGAATTAACCGGGCGTCTCCAGCAACGAGGCGCCGAAGCGTCAAGTGATGAGGCTCTTGATGCGAACGTCCTGACACAGGCGGTGGCCGGCTTGACCCGGGAATTTGATTTTCAGCACGGTGGCTTTGGAACCGCACCGAAGTTCCCCCATTCCATGGACCTGCAGTTTCTTCTGCGAGCCTGGTTCCGAAGCCGTGATTCTCACCTGTTGGAAATGGTCACGCTGAACCTGGACCGCATGGCCCAGGGAGGCATCTATGATCACCTGGCAGGCGGGTTTGCTCGTTACAGCGTGGATGCCCGTTGGCTGGTGCCACATTTTGAAAAAATGCTTTACGACAATGCGCTCCTGGTCAGTGTTTACCTGGAAGCTTACGAGGTGACTGGTAAGGAGAATTATGCCCGCGTGGTCCGGGAGACTCTCGATTACATCATGACCACCATGACGGATCCGTCCGGTGGATTTCATAGTACAGAAGATGCAGACAGCGAAGGCGAGGAAGGCAAGTTTTACGTTTGGAGCCTGGCCGAAGTGGAAGAGGTCCTGGGGCCACAGGATGCGGAACGATTTTGCTACGTTTACGACGTGACCCAGGAAGGCAATTTTGAAGGCCATAATATCCTGA
>JAZADA010000173.1:0-7106 GCA_036124135.1 Planctomycetota bacterium
AACGGTTGCAATTGCTTGATCCTACATTCAATCTCGGAAACCTGGTTGCGGCGAATCGTGGCACTTGGAAACTGGACGGCCACGTAGGGTGACGTTACCGTCAGGCCAAAGAACTCCGAAGAAACACGCCGGACACCAACGCCTGATTCCCAGTCTCCCTCCTTGGTGTGACCATTCATGGTCATTTGATACGTGCCTGGGGCAGCTGATGGCGAGGCACTAAAAACGAATTCGGCCTCCGTTTCGCCAGCGGGTACCTGGAGCAGGCCGCCACCGGAAACGCCCGCGGAATACCAGTCAGGCTGCATTTCCACGGCCCCTTCAAAGCCCTCGTGTCGCTCGACATGCACCTTCATTCGTAATTCTCCCGACTGCGATAAAGGAACGACAGGCGGTTCGACCCTGATCGTAAAGGGTGATGATTCGACGACACCGATGGCGTAATCCTGCAAATGCACATGATTCCAACTGCGCCCGCCCGAATGATTAATAAATGGAATATAGGCCTGGCTACTCGTCTCAATAACACCCTCTCCCTCGAGTCTCTGAAGTTTCATCTGAAACAGCCTGGCGGTTGGCTTCGCCCCTGGCGCGGCAACAAATTGGCACGGAACGCCCTTCATGCCTGGCTTGTAGTCGGGCGCGACCATGGTAACTCCTGGCGGCAACCCAACGGGTATCAACCGGAGCGCTCCCTGGTACGAATTACCGGGTGCTTCTGCAATGTAAACATTGACGGTCCAGCGATTATTTCGCGGGATAATAAAACCGGCCGTGCGGTTTATCTCGAAACGATCATTCGCCCAGCTCACGGTATGGTTATGGATGATATCGCGAGTTTTTTCGATTTCTAACCGGTAGACAAATCGATCTCCGCCCAGGCCACGCAGGTCCGCGATCCCGACGCGATAGGTGCCCGCTTTTTTCGCTTTAAACACCATCGATCCATCGAGCAGCTCTGGTCGCTGCAAGCCTCGTGGAATCACCGGTTTGCCCCTGGCATTCCAGGTCGCATCGTCCATCGTGGCCTCGGGCTCGTCGGCATCCACGTGGCGAATCCAGACGCTGCTGTCGAGCGGGCTGCCATTGCCCCGGGCAAAGGCACGGATACGATAAGAGACGTCCTTGGCCAGGGTCACTTCGAAGACATCCTCTTCCCCAGGTGTCGCAATAATTCCGTTTAACGCCACCGGTACTGGATGAATCCGCTTGCTCGCTGACTCCAGGGCATTTGGGTAAGCGCTCACGCGTAAGGGAAGATGGGACGGCGGTTGTTCACCCGCCGCTCCTGGATAAAACTCAAAGTCTCCTGTTTCGGTTGGCCATGTAACCAGCTGTGATGATTTCCCCAGGGCATCTCCCAGGAGGGTCACGGAGGTCCTTGTACCGGCCTGGCCGCCCAGCGGATAAGCGAGCGTGGGACGCGCAAAGTTACCCACGTGGGCGCGATAGTAAATCCAGCGACCACCCTTGTAGAGCTGCTGCCGAATATGAATGTAATAATCTCCGCTATAAGGAGCCTTGATGGAAATGATTGGATCTTGAACATGCAGATCGCTGTCATCCTGGGAGACAAGGACGTTTCCTTCGGCATCAAGAATTTCCAGCAGCAGATCATATTCCGATTCAGCGTATGCCTTATCGCACAATCGCACGCTGTCCAACTCGACCGAGATCCGCTCCCCCTTCCTCGCTGTAATCCTGTAATGATCGTGATCCAATTCACGCGTCACCTTGATTTCGCCTGCGATCGTATGGTTCATCGGCACTGGCTGGGCCGTGGCGAGCGTGTCATTGGATTGTTGAATTGATTTAGTGTTTTCCGTGACAATCGTATTGCCACCACTGTAAGTCACTTCAAAACCACCTCGTTCCAATTCAGGTATGACAGGAAACGGCCCCACCCAAAAGGTGGCGACCGAGCTCAGCGTATCCCTGGTGCGAAGGCGCAAGGGATGCTCTCCCAACGGACAATCCCCGGCAATCTCAAAAACACATCGCACCCGTTCCTTGACCAGTCCGCCGTGGTGGAGACTTATACTCGTCTCGCGGTTTGGAAGATCCTCCAGGGAAACTGCCCGGATACCTGGCCGATAAAACAACACTTCCCGAGCGTCACGGATGTTCAGTCCCTGCATGATCACAACAACGCGTGTACCACGCTGCCCGCTCCGTGGTGTGAGCACCTCGATATTACGCTTTTGAGACGCATGCCCGTTGCCGGTACCCATCAGCAGGTTCACCATGACTGCCAGTGCAAGGAAGTATCGGTTACAAGGTCCCATTACGCGATGAGTCCCTTGATAACCTTGCCCCCCTTAACAATCTCGATGGGACGCGTGCCAAAGGCAAGCAGTTCCTTGTTCGAGTCGATTCCCAGCTGATGGTAGATGGTGCAGAGAAAATCTTCTAATGCGACCGGGTTCTTTGCCGGTTCACTCGCGGTAGCATCCGAGGCACCATACACCTGCCCACGCGTTATCCCGCCACCGGCCAGCATCATCGAATAGCTGCGTGCCCAGTGATCGCGCCCGTTGGAGGTGTTGATCCGTGGCGTACGGCCAAACTCAGTCGTGACCATGACCAGCGTATCGTCGAGCATACCCCGTTGGTCCAGGTCCGTGATGAGACCTGCAATGGCATGATCTAGCGCAGGCCCCTTATCGACGTAAGCGTTGCGAATCGAGATATGATTATCCCATCCGCCGTAGTCGACCGAAACGAAACGAACACCGGCCGCGACGAGCCTACGGGCCATCAATAGTCGCCCCCCCACGGCTGCCGGCTGATTGCGGTAGCTCAGGACATAACCGTGGCCGTAAAGATCCCTGGTTTCACTCGATTCGCCGTCCAGGGTAAATGCTTTCTGGGCCTCCGGTGAATTCAGCAAGGTAAACGCCTGCTGGTAGAATTGGTTCATCGTACCAATCTGATTAACATCAACCTTTTGCCCCTTGAGCCGTGCTTCAAGAATCGCCCGTGCCTTGACGCGTCTTTCAAATTGCCCGGCCGAGACATTGGCCGGTATCGACAGATCCTTAACGTTAAACTCACCTCGCCCACCGGGATCAGCGTTTAACTCAAACACACCGAACTTGCTGCTCAGGTAACCCGTGCCACCAGAAAAACCCGTCTTGGCTGGGATCGCCACGTACGGCGGCATGTTCTTACGCACACCGAACTCATGCGCCACGATCGAACCCATCTGGGGATAGTCAATAACGGTCGTCGGCAGGTAACCGGTAAACAGGTGGTACGTTGCCTGGCCATGGTCCGGGATCTTGCAGTGCATGGACCGCACGACGGTGATCTTGTCGGCCACTTTTGCCATCCGCGGAAAGTTTTCGCTGAAGTGGTAACCGTGGTTGGTTTTTACGACATCAAAGGATCCTCGATAGTCGGCAGGTGCTTCCGGCTTCGGATCCCACGATTCCTGGGCGGCAAACCCACCACTCAGGTTCAAGTGAATCACATTTTTAGCTTTTGCAGCAACTGTACCCTGGTCGGCGTGTAAGACGTTAGCCAGCGAGAGACCCAGTGCGGAGCCAACGCCTATCTTGATCGCTGAGCGACGATTAACCTGCTGTAAACATCGGTCAATAGACATATTGATACGCTCATCCAAGGAAACACTTCCAGAAGGTTCCATTATAAGAAAGAAAGAGCCGTGAATGCTACTGAAGTCACAGAAAACTTGCCCTCTCGCAATAAAACCAGCTATCTTGCCCGATCCACGGGCACGGTCTTTCGGGAAACGCCAAGGCAAATTCGGAATCCATCGCGAGAATCGGAATAGGACACACTGTAGATCCCCAGCCGAACGGCGCAGCGAGCATTACCAGGCACGTCAAAATAATTACCACCGCGACAGACGGGGCTCGATACGGAACGACCGTCCTGATCCCGGTAATAAACTTCCTCGTGTCCACCTTCAGGGTCAAAATGGTCGAGCACGAATTCCCATACGCCGCCGCACATGTCCGCCAACCCAAAACCGTTGCGCCCCTTCTTCCCGTAGTGATCCACGGGGGACAGGAACGCAAATCCGTCGCTCCAGGGAGCATTGGCCAGGGGCCAGATCATGTCGCGTCCGGGAAGGAAATCGACCGCAGAAATATTGAACCTGCCCTTCCCTTCCATTAAATCATTTCCCCACCAGAAATAATGACTCTCCTGGCTTCCGCCACGGCAGGCATAGGCCCATTCCGCCTCGGTCGGCAGCCGGACTTCCAATTCTCCCGGTAGCCGACCGGCCTTACGCTCCCTTTCCGTGAGCCAACGGCAAAACGCTTTCATGTCCTGGTAGCTAACGCAAACGACCGGGTAGCTGTCTTTCATTGGGACCCCGAAGCCCGGATCTCGCCAGCTCTTGTCCGCCACTGACTTCCAGGGGTAGACGGTTTTCGTTCCGACCCTGTATCGGTCCCATTCATGCTTAAAGACCTGCGTCATCCCACCTGGCTTTTCCGCATCCGTGACATAACCCGAATCCTCAACAAAACGCTGGAACTGCCCCCTGGTCACCTCGGTACGCCCCATCCAAAAACCGCGGCGAACCTGCATCGGTCGCGATTCGCCTTCATATTTTTCTCGCACCGTTCCTGGTTGAGCCCCTCCCTCGATGCCTGTCGCCCATTCTTTTTCCGCCGCGGTGCTACCCATCCGGAATTTACCTGGCGGAACATAGACCAGTTCGAGACGAACATCTTCTCCAAGATCCAGACTTTTCGAATCGCCCTGTTTCGGCTCCACTGCCAGGATTGGCCCGGTGAAAAGGAAACAGAGGAAAACCAGCTTAAACAGAGGCTTACAGTTTTGAATTTTTTTCATGGGTGACCATGCCTATAAGACAGAAGGGAGAACCGAATCATTCGAGAGTCGGCGTTGCAATGATTGTGCAGTGCACATGCCTGCGGCCCCGCCAACGAGCTTAATCATGGCCTAGCTTAAATCAGAAACTGGCACGCAGCAAATCATACGCTGGGCCAGTTAACTACATTTTCAATCTACAAGTCACCCTGGAAACTCCTTACTGCTGTTACCTGCACCGTTAGGCATGTAATACCACGGAAACGACAAAAGCCCCTGCTCCTGCAGGGGCTTTTGAAAACGATTGCGGCACCGCATGCCAGGATGCCAGCCAAGCGGAGAGGGCGGGATTCGAACCCGCGGTACAGTTGCCCGTACACAGATTTAGCAAACCTGCGCTTTCGACCACTCAGCCACCTCTCCCCAAAAACACGAACCTGTCCCAGGCGACACGCTAAACGTCTCCCGTGCCAGCGACTCATCGTGTGAGCCCCGATTGTGCTACATAAACAGCATCCCTGCAAGGCGTCTTGGCCACGAAGCATCCCCTGGGTCACCAATTTTCTCGGCACCACCCGTCTCACGGTCTACTCCGCCCTTCCCTTATAATACAGGTACCCACTGCAACCCATCTCAGCCCGCCAGGAATCTCATGAAACACCTCTGTAACCCAGCCACACGGAACGCCACCCTACTGCTCTGGCTCGCCCTTGGCAGCCTACTCACGGCCGCTGAAAAAAAAGACATGGTCAAGGCGCTCAACACCATCGACCGCAACCAGCTTCAGAAACATGTCGACGTCCTGGCCGATGACACCTTTGAAGGTCGCGCTGCCGGCAGCCGTGGCGGCCAGGCAGCTGCCGGATACCTGGTCGAACAACTCCAGAAGATTGGCCTCGCCGGAGGAGCCCTGGAAGAAAAATACTACCAGCCCTTCAGTGACGGGTCGCGGAACATCCTCGCCATCATTCCAGGTAGCGACAACCGCCTCAAGAATGAAATCATCATGGTCGGCGCTCATTATGACCACGTCGGCTACGGGAAACGGAGCAACAGCTACGGGCCACTCGGATATATCCACAACGGCGCCGATGACAACGCCAGTGGCGTGGCGGGACTGCTGGAACTGGGAGAAGCTCTCAAGCAACTTCCCCAGGCCCCCCGCCGCACGATCCTGCTCGCCTTCTGGGACGACGAGGAACAGGGCATGCTCGGGTCCAAGCACTGGGTCACCGAACCCACGAGCGAATTAAAAAAGATCAAGTTCATGATCAACGTCGACATGATCGGCCGCCTGAGAGAAAACCGTATGGAAATCATTGGCACACGCACGGCCAGCGGCCTGCGACACTGGATCAGCGAACGAAACCAACGCAGCAACCTGGAGTTGCTCTTCAAGTGGAACCTGAAAGCAGACAGTGACCACCACACGTTTTTCAAGAAAAACATCCCCGTGCTGATGCTGCACACCGGACTTCATGACAATTACCACCGTCCCAGTGACGATTCCAACACGATCAATGCCGCCGGCCTGGAACAAGTGAGCCGCTTTCTCTTCGAACTGACCACCGATCTTGCCAACCGTGACGAGGTGCCGGTCTTCCGCGAGGAATCTCGGAAGGAATCCAAGAAAGACCGCAAGTTGCTCGAGGCCCCGGTGGAGACCCCACCGCCGCGACTGGGTGTCTCCTGGATCGACCACGATCCGGAGAACGGAGCGATCATCCTCAGCCGCGTCCGTGATGAATCCCCTGCAGACACAGCGGGTCTGCAGGAACAGGATCGCCTGCTGAAATTCAACAACAGCAAGATCCGTGACGATGCACATTTTCGTGAAATGGTCTCCCAGGCCGCGCGCCAGACGAGCGTCACCGTGGCACGCCCCGGCCAGGAAAAACCGCTGGTACTGAACATCACTTTTCCCGCGCAACCCTTCCAGCTGGGAATGCTCTGGCGCACCGATCCCGCCGAACCCCGGTCCGTGACCGTGATCCAGGTGGTGGCAGGTTCCGCAGCTGCCCAAGCAGGTCTGAAAGCAGGTGATCGCCTGCTCCAACTGGGAGACCACGTGGTGCAGGGCAACAAGGGGCTGGAGAGGTTTGTCCAGTCCATGCCGGCAAAAGTTACCGCGCGGATCGAGCGGGCAGGACAGACCAAGCAGTTATCCATCCAGCTCCCCCCTCGCCCCCAGGACGCAGGCACGAACTAGATGCCCCCGACCAAGCTACGACGCAAGATTGCCTGGGAAGCAGCACGGCTGCTTTACCAGCAACAGGTGACGGGCTATTACCAGGCCC
>JAZADA010000174.1:0-2259 GCA_036124135.1 Planctomycetota bacterium
CCTGTTGGGATGGCGTGCCTATCACGGGGACCGCCAGGCCAAGGTGATCGGTAGTACACGCTGGGTCGGTACTCGACCCCAGTTCCGGAATCTCCGCTGGGAACAACCTGGCAAGGCGCACGAAAGATGATGGCAGGCCAGGGAAACGGTCTTGTCCTGCAGGGTTGATTTCACTACTGTTCGGCTCCTGGTGTGAACTCATTCTCGGTGGAGCTAAGGCATGATACGATCAGTTGTGTTACTTGCAGGCATGCTTTGCCTGGTTGTTGTTTCCGGTTGCCAGCAGGCACGCTACGTGCTCAGAACAGCGGACGAGGGCGTGGTTGCGATTCCTTCCAATGATAGTTGGCCTATCAATCATCGTGAGAAGGCCGTGGAACTGATGACGGCTCATTTTCCGAACGGGTATGTGATCGATCGCGAGGAAGAGGTCGTGGTGGGGATGGAAACAGCGCAGCATGGCCAGGAGGATGAAAATTCCTGGTTCAGCGGGACCGTCACCACGGATAAAACCGAGTGGCGGATTGCTTACCGTGGCAGCGATCCAGGGCAGCGTTGAATTCTTTTACCAGTTGCTTCAGGTTCGATCGTGTGATGACCGAAACCACCCTGTTGATCGCGGGTAGTCGCGTACCACGCTTCCTGTACGGGACAGCCTGGAAAGAGGATGAGACGCAACGACTGGCTGAGCTGGCGATGGAGCAGGGGTTTCGAGGGATCGATACAGCCAACCAGCGGCGTCATTATCACGAGGCAGCTGTGGGACAGGGCATTCTCAGCGCCATCAACGCTGGCCGGGTTACCCGGGAAGAACTGTTTCTCCAAACCAAGTTTACCTTCCAGCGGGGGCAGGATCACCGATTGCCATATGATCCCGCTGATCCCATCGAGCAGCAGGTGAAACAATCCTTTGCGAGTTCACTGGAGCACCTGGGCACCTCCTGGATCGATTCCTATTTACTCCATGGTCCCACGCGTTCGACGGGCCTGGCCACAGAGGACTGGGAAGCCTGGCGAGCCATGGAAACGCTTCACGATCGTGGCCAGGTGCGCATGCTCGGTATCAGTAACGTGACGTTGGAACAGCTTCGCCTGTTGTGTGCAGATTCGCGTATCCGGCCAACCTTCGTGCAAAATCGATGCTATGCATCACAAGGGTGGGATCGTCACGTGCGAGAATTCTGCCAGGAGGAGGGTTTGGTTTACCAGGGATTTTCCCTGTTAACGGCTAATCGGAAGGTGTTGGCAGGTCCGGACGTGGCCCGGATCGCAATACGTTACGGTTGCACTATCCCACAACTGGTTTTCGGTTTTGCCCTGCAAGTAGGAATGATTCCCCTGACGGGTACAACGAGCGCCGAGCACATGCGAGGTGACCTGCAGGCCTTTCAATTCGAGTTGGCCACGGAAGATGTGGCGAGCATGGAGAGCCTGGCTGTTCAATAGCGAGGCTTGCCGGAATGCGACCGGCAGGGATTCTACGGTTTGTCGGGTGCGCTGATGGATTTTTCCCAGTGGCGTTGCCAGCCATGTGTTTCCCAGTTGTCCTTGGTCGCGTAGGACCGTACCAGGAAACGATCCTTGCTGGTTCCAGGGTGGTCGATTAATTCCACGTACAGGAAGCCATGACGTAAGCCGGCGCCACGACTGGGATCACGTGAATCGGTCTTGGCTGCAGCAGAATCGTCGGGGTTGAAGACGTCGATGCCGTTTTGCAGGTCGTTGCCAAATCGTTGGCCATTCCATTGCAACCGGCTCGGTGGTGAACCGTGGGTGTGCCCGTGAAACAGTCCAATCACGTTGTAACGAGAGAGTGTTTCCCAGAAGGCAGCCAGGTCTTCTGCAGGCCAATCGAATTCTGGACAATTCGGATGCAGGTGAAAAGAAACAATGACCGGGCGACCGCTGGTGCTGACGTGGGCAGCCAGGTCTCGGCGAAGGAAATCCAGGCTGACCCGAGGCGCGTAATGGTGATCCTGGCGACGGGCATCACTGGCACCAACAAAGATACCCAGGTTCACCAGGTGGAGTGGCCCCCAGTCCCAGGAGTAGTGCAATCCGTTGCGTGAAACACGAGTAAGTCCCACACGTTTTTTATTCCTGGAGATGATGGAATCAATCAGGAAGGTGTCTCCCTGTGGGCCATCATGGTTGCCATGTAACTCATAGACGGGAAACGGAATGCGGCCGTCCTTGCCATTTAATCCATAATCGGCCAGGAACCGTTTCCACTCGAATTGTTGCATGGCAGGGTAGGGC
>JAZADA010000175.1:0-9329 GCA_036124135.1 Planctomycetota bacterium
ACCGGCGGCGCGACACCTCCACCACCCATCCCACCCAACCCGAATCCCCGGTTCGTGTCGGCTGACGCGGTGCCCGGTATGGCCTCCAGTAGTTTTTTTTGTTGCTCTGCTGCCTTTTCGACAAGACCGAGCATGTCTTCCATTTCCTTCGTCTCCTCTTCCAGGGCGTTACCCTTGAGGGCCGTGTCGAAGAGTTCGTTTAAAATGTCCAGGTCCGGGGTCAATAACTGGTAACGGTCGCGAATCGCTCGCAGCGTATGCGCAGATTCATCCTGCAGACGTTTGCCCAGCAGGACCTGTTCCAGTGTGTTCAGGCGCCCATGGTGCCATGGATCCAGGTAACGATCGAGTTTTGCATTGAGCAGCCAGTGGTCCACGAAGGTGGCGTCCTTCTTGTTTGCCAGGTAAGGCAGGATGACCAACTCGAAGAACCGGGGATCCTTGTGGTAGAGGAAGAAGTTCAGCTCGTGGCAGGCGTACTTCGAATAAAGAGACCGCTTTTCCGTATCCTTGAGAGCAGGCCAACCAAGAATGAAACGGAACTCGGCGAGTGTCTCATCACCGGATAATGTTGCGTAGAGCGCGTAGACCTTCGAGAGGTCGTCATAGACCTGGAAGCGGGCCGTGCTGACATCGGGCAGCACGAAGGGCGTACCAGCAGGCACGACCCGGATCTTTTTTTGCTGCGAAAAGTGCTTGGCAGAATCCAGGGTGTTTGCCAGTCGCAGATCTCGGTATTTCGTGTCGATTTCCGGAAGCGAAATCGTACGCAGGACAGCAGTGGTCGGATCGACAGCTACGATATGCAGCTTGCAGTTCGCGCCCAGGTCTTCGCGCTTGATCGTGACGATTCCCTGGTCATCGGGTTGCAGGTTCACCAGCGAAATTGCCTGGCCAGGCAGGAAATCAAGGTTGGCAAAGTCGCCCCCGGATTTACCGGCACCCGGTTTAGCGCCCATGCCGCCACCGCCGAATCCCTCACCCATGCCACCCGTCTCCTGGTCGTCAAACGCCTCTCCCTTCCTGGCGTCCTGCCGCCTGGTTTCGGTGGTGTTGAGAACCCACGGGTTGAGTAGCACGCTGGGTCGCTCCAGCATGTTTCCTGGATACTTGACCTGGTATTTGCGATCGATGATGTACTGGTACTCGTCACCAATGTTGCGGCCGGCAGCATAAAGCGTGTTGAGAGACCGTGTTTTTCGGCCAGTGAGCGTTTCGCCCAGGGCCGGTTGCATCTGGTGGTAAGCGGAATAAGCCGGTTCGTATCGACTGGCAAACACATGCAAGCGGGCGTACTTGCTGGCATTCCCCAGTTGCACCTGGATTTCCTGGTTTCCTACGTTGATACCTGGAATGTGAAGTAACGCCAGCGGCTGAGTTTCCAGTTGACGATAGTTACCAACCACGTGTTTGCCGACCTGGGCTCCAGCGGTGACACGAATGGAAATGGACTCGTTGGTCTGCTTCAGCAGCAGGCTGTAGTCTCCCACCGGCAAGTCGTCCAGTTGCCAGAATCCTTTTTCCAGCCGGATTGATTTGAAGTGATCTGTTGTGAAATGTTTCCCGCGGACCTCGAGCAGGGAAATCTCATCGCGGCGGGGTTCTGCCTGCTTACCCAGGTAAGGGATTTGAATCGATTCACCCTGCCTGGCATGGATCAGCGAGGGATAGTAACACTGATCGGTTTCCAGGGGCCAGGTGCGTGCTGCGCCATCCAGGTCCTTGGCCGTGATCTTAACGATATCCGGCAAGGGGCCCAGCAGGATACGACCCCCGACATTGGACTGCAGGGTCACCGAGACCGGTTGCTTGAAATCACGGTGCTTCAGGACTACCTGAACGGGTCTCTGCGTCTTGGCTTCTCCAGACTTGCCAAGCAACTCCAACAGGTAATTACCGTTGATCTGTACCAGGTGGACGGTCTGGATCTGTGCGGTGCTATCGATCTCGTTCAGTTGGAACTCCTGCTGGTCCCATACGTCCACTTTAGTCGGGTTGCTCAGGGGCTGGACCTTGGCATCCAGTACGAACGAGATCGTCTTGAGCCGCTGGGGAACCTGGAATTCCAACACCGATTCGCGATCCTCGAATAACTTGAAATCGGTCACCGTTTTCGTGGTCACGGTTCCCTGCTGGTCAGTCGATTCAATCGTCAACTGGACGTCTTCCAGTACCGACAGCGAGGTTGGTTTGCCGTTGATCGTCAGGTGAGGGCGCACGATGACCGCGGTCTTGGCACGCGGCAGCAATGATTCACGGTTCACGTGGAACCCGGCCTGGAGCTCGTATTGCTCGGGCAGGTGAGTGAACTGGTGCAGTGAACAAATCCTGCCATGCGTCAGCAGGAAAGAGCGATTACCGGGATCGTTGCTATAGGGAACCGTGATGTGGCCATCCTTGTCCGCCTTGTATTCCTTGTTGCCGAGCAGGAGTGCTGCATCGCGAAGATGTTCATTGTTGTCACCCAGTACCGTGAACCGTTGCCCCGCATTCGTGGATTCCACGATGTAACGCAGGCGGCCCTTGCGCACCAGTGCCCGACTGCTCTCGCCGTTACCAATGAAATCGATCACGTAGGTTCCCTGCTGGTTGAGTTCAGGAAACTCGAAGTGGCGGCGCACGCGGCGCAGTGCAGGTTCCTTGTATTCAAACGTGCGTTCCTCGTTGGCCACCAGCCCATCGAGGTTAATGTCCGTGCTGATCTCACGACCGTTTTCGCGATAGTAGTTGACGCTGTTTAACTCGAAAACCTTCACGATCAAGGTTGAGACATTCTTGATGTCCAGGTCCAGTCGCACCGGCTCGGCAACACCGAAGTTCTGCTTGTTGGTCGGAACGAAATCGATATCCACCCGTTCCTTGAGTGCCTGGTATTGCGCTGGAGGTAACATGGCGTACCACTGCTCGGCGTTGCCCAGGCCGTTGACGATCTTCGTCTCCGCGAACAGGTGCTTGAGAAAAAGATCATTCAGGTAAGGCAGGTATGCCTTGTAGTCTGCTTCATCCACGAAGAAATGAGCCAGGTAACTGCGTACCAGCGATTGATCATTCCCAACGGGTGGGTGCAGCGTGAACTTGCTGAAGTCACTTGCCAGGTCCGCCTGGCGACCAAAGTGCATCGGTAACGCGAGCCACTTGCGGTTGGCATAACTAACCTGTCGCGGCAGCTTGATGTAATCCATGAAACGCTGCTTGTTGTATTGTCCCTGCGAACGGTCCAGCACAAGTTGCTGGTACAGGACATGTGTCTTGAGCGAGTTGTGTACGTCGTTCAAGGTGCTGGTGAACGTGGCCATCCGGTCCAGGTAGCTCCGCTTCTCGGCGACGTTGTTCTGCCAGTCCACGTCGGCGTGCGGCTGGAGACGGGCGAGATAGGTTTGCACGAATTTTTCCTGGTTACGTAACGCGGGTTTCAGTTCCAGGCAGGCATCGAGCTGGGCTTTCAAGAGCATCCGGTGAATAGGCAGGCTGCCAAATCCCTTGCTACCCCTGAAATCCAGGTCCGCCACGATCAGCTGCGGGAGTTGCACATGGTCGGGCCGCTTCAGTCGTTGCAGCAGCAACCGCCGCCTGGTAGGTGTCAGTTCCATGCTGATCAACCACTCCAACGCGCTGTCCTGGAAACCATTGAGCGTGGGAGGTTTCGAGAACTCGCGCTGAACCAGCGTCTCGCGTGAAATGAGCTTGGGATCGAGCTGAACCGGTAGATTGGATTCTGGCTCCAGCTTCGCACGTTGATGAGCAAATTGAAGCTTGAGATGTCGCTTCAGGTAATCCAGTGACTGAGCAGGATCCCCGGCATACATGAGCAGCGCCTGGCGATGCTGGATCTCGCGGATACGCGGGGAGCTCTTGTGTGCCTTGATCCAGGCGACCAGCATCCCATCGACCTCGTCGTACTTTTCCAGGTTCTGCAGGTGCAGGCAGTGGTAATAGTAATAGTCCTCGGTGCCCGGGATCAATTGGTCCAGGGCTACCTGGCGATTCGCGGCCAGGGAGAATTGCTCAATGAAATCAATCTCGTTAGCTCCCGGATTACCGGCAACCACCCTGCCCCGTCCTGCGCCCAACTGGGCTGCTACGAATGGGACAGGCAGGCTGATCAGGGTAACGGTGGCAATGATTCCAAGCAGGGCCAGGGAGCGTAACTGAATACGTTGCATGTCAAAAATACCTCGTTGAGGAAGAAAACCAGCAAACGATGCCTGGTTGAGTGGGAGATCCAATAGATCAAGCGATGCTCATATCGCACTTAGATGTATTATAGAGTGAAAAGTTCCCAGTAAATCAGGGAAATCCCTGCGTCGGGACCTATTTTCCATCCCTCGCGAGAAGCGGAACGCCAGCAGACCGGTGACACGCCGGTCACCAGCCTGGGGTTTACTGGGTTGTTAACCCTGAGAACTACCTGAGATATCGCATCAAGCGGTCAATGTCTGAGGCGTAACCCTGCTCGGTATTCTCTTCGGCCAGCCGATCCAGCAGCGACACTTCGCTGTCGTCGGAGGAGTCCGAATCAACCAGTGGCTGGGCATCCCGAACTGGCTGTTGGGCCGTGGCTGCCTGACGCCAGAAATCATCGTCACCGTCAAAGATTGCATCGACGACCGGTACCTGGCTGTCGCGTTTCGCTTCCACCTGCTCCTGGACCGGTTGGTCCTGCGTGATGACCGGTCGCAGTTGTGGTTGTTCCACGAGAATGACCTGGTCGTCCAGCAAGCTGGTTGCGGTACCTTCTCCCTCTCCCGATCCCGGAGCACCGGTATTGGCAGTGGAGTTGAGATTAAGATGGTTAACCACGATCAGCGGATCGATCGGCGCCACGAAGCCGTCCATGTTGACGTCGATGAACGGTGCCACATGCGTGTAACCGGTCAGCCGCTCGCTGCCGTTGGTATTCAGGTGGTTGATCACCATCAGGGCGTCCAGCGGCGAGACATAGCCGTCCGCGTTGACATCCAGCGGGTTGGCAAAGTTCGTGTGGCTGTTGCCACCCGGTTCACCAAGTCCCGTGCTACTGTTGGAAATCGGTGGATCAAAGTTACCGACCAGCGGCAGGGCATACTCGTCGCCCATCTGGGCCGAGATGTCATTGCCGAACGGTACCGGGTCAAAGTGAACCACGTTCAGTCCAGTCGTGGCGTCCACGACGATGCGATCCAGGACGCTTGGTCCAATAGAGCCACCGTTCTGATCGTCTACCACGCCCGAAACGAGGAAGAACCATTCGCTACCTTCTCGAGGTGCCATACCTTCACGATCTGGCACCCACAGTCCCAGGTCATCGAAGCCATCCTGGTTCATGTCAGCTGCCACGGGTCGTTCCCGGACACCGATGAAACCGAAGCGGAAGGAATGGGTGACCGTGTTGGGCCACGTTGCCGGTGCACCTGGGGCACTGTCGGCGACCGCGACCTGGAACGTATCATCGCTCCATGTTGCCAGGTCATCCACGCCGTCACCGTTGAAGTCACCCACCACCGGGTAGCCTCGCATGCCGGCTACCACGTGCGTGCTGGCGTCGTCGAGCAGGAAGTTCTGGTCACGATCAAAGTGCCAGGTGACACCATCAAACAGGGCGACCTCGTCACCATTCGTGGCGTCGCCGTCGAAGTTACCGGCAACCGGGGTTCCATTGACACCATTCGGATCCGGGATGTTCAGGTTGGGTACGCCGTCATTGTCCGTGTCGATCAACCAGCGGTAACCGCCGAATGGTGCCACGGAGCCGTAGGCAGCGATCTTGTCAAAGCCATCCGTGGATTCTCCCGGATTGGCAAAGTTACCGGCGAAGATGTCATCGCTGGTGTAGCCGATCATGTACGTGATGTCACGATGGACGAAGTCCGCGTTGTCCGGATCGAACTTGAAGTTGCCGTTGGTGTCGGTCCAGACGTTACCGGCAGCCCAGACACCAATTTCCGGTCGCGTGTCGACCGTGAAGCGTGCCACGAAGTCGCCACCCGGTTGCTCATCACCACTGGGAAGTCGCGTGGCGACCTGCGTACCATCGGGTTCGATGGCATCCGATTCCCCGTCCAGGGCGTTGCCGGCCGGGTCGACCAGGTTGTCCGAGATCGTTAGCGTGAATCGATCGTCCGGCAGCGGAGCGTCGAACGTTAACACGATCGATCCGGTGGCCGGGTTCCCCGCAGTCGCGGCGACCGGGTTAAAGACGGCACTCTGGATCGATACCTTGCCGTTGTAATCACCGACCAGCGAGTAGTTACCCACGGTTTCGGCCGGGTTGAAGGCAGTGCCCTCGGCCAGGGCGTTGTACAGGAAGGCCGCGTCACGGTCCGGCAGGTCCTGGATATCAATCGTGATACTGTTGACCACCGGCGTCGGAGCCGCGGTCGGCTTCAGGCCAAAGAGGTTGAAGGCCGGATCGCTCGTGATAAAGACGTCCGTTACCTGTGGACCCTGCGTATCGATGAAGATGTCGAGGTTCTCGGCATCACTGACGTTACCAGCCAGGTCTTCCGCGGTCACCGAGATTTCCCGGATACCGTCATGCGGGAAACTGTTGGGTGCGGCCGGATCATTCAGGTTGTAGTCGTACATTGCCGACCATTGACCCTCGGGGAAGACCTCGTCACCATCGTTTGGCAAGGCTGTGGTCAGCTTGTATTCGCCCGGGTTATCAATCGTGTCGTTGTTGTTGGCATCGACGTAGAGGCGAACAATCGCATTCGCTTCCGCATCCCCGGTAAAGCCAGGTGCAGTCACGCTCGTGATGTTGTCCGAAAGCGTACTCGGAATACCGGCCACGCCCGTGTCACTCAGGGTGGGATCGATACCGAGAATCGAAACGGGTGGAGCGATCGTGTCGAGCGTTACCTGCAAGGTGCTCGAGAGTTCACCACGACCGATCACTTCCGGATCGGCAGCATCCCGGACCCAGACGGCGGCACTGATGAAGTTGTTGTGCCCTTCAAGCAGATCACCATTGGTCGCTGTGAATTGCCAGGTGTTGCCACCCGTGAAGAAAGCAAAACCAATCGAGACGCCATTATTGAACACTTCCACGCCGTAATCGGCACCGGCGGTCTGCGAGTCGTCATTGGTCGTGTCTGCCACCATGTTCAGGTTGGTGAATTCGTCAATACGATCATCGTCCAGGACGATGTCGAAGACAGCCGCACCATTCAGGTTGGCATCAAAGTTAGTCACGTCGTCACCGTCGTGGCGACCACTGTCGGTGGCAGCCGTCAGGTCGACCAGTTGCGGTACCGGGGCCGGTACGTTGATGGCCGTCAGGTTGTAGACGTTGACCGCGGTGGAATCGTTACCCACGACACGAGCAAAGTAGGTCTGGTTCCGGATAACCGGAATCGTGATGCGTTCACCAATCGTGTTCCCGGCCGGATCGACCAGGGCTGTACCCGTACCGATCGAGGCCGGAGCACCATCTGAATCGTATAGTTCAACATTCAAGTTACCATCGCCTGGCAGCCCGTCACGACCGTTGGCCAGCGTCCCGACTTCCTCGAAGTAAACCTGGATGTCCAGGGTGCCGGTCTCGGCAGCCACGAACTGGTAGAAATCGTTGTCCCCTTCGACGGCGGTCGGAACCAGGCTCAGCGAAGCGGCACCCGGATCAATCGTCGGATCGATGTTGATCGTGGCACCCGAACCGAGGAACGTGGCACTGTTCAAGGTGTTGTTTGATTCAAACGTATCATGCTTGAAGACCACCAGTTGTCCGTCGGCACCGCTGCCCGTGGCACCGGTAATCGGATCGACGGGTGAAACCTGGGTGTATTCGACACCGTCGTAGACGACCGGAGCCAATGCTCCCACGCTGACCGAACCAGACTGATCGTTCGCACCGTGGCGATGGATGACCGTGTCTCCCAGCCCATCGTCAACTACGACCAGGCGATCGCCCGTGTTGGAGTCGCCGCCCTCGACCGTGAATCGCAGGCTGGCCGTTTCTGTACCGGCCACGATAAGGCTTTCACTCGGAATCACACCGATCAAGTCGTCGCCGGAACCAGCTGCAATGCGGGCTTCCTCGACGTTGCTGATCGTGTCCGTTTCATTTGCAATCACGGCACCCGTCTGGTCCGTGACCGTGTAGACCAGTGTGCCGGCAGCCGTCTGCTGGGCCTCGATCTGGTCACTGCCGGCCGTACCGGAGATCAGGATCGTGTCAAAACCAGTACCGCCATCAAAGGTGTCGGCACCACCGCCACCCACCATGGTGTCTTCGCCAGCGTCGCCGTTGAGCGTATCCGCTCCACTGCCACCTTCCAGGTAATCATCGCCGGGGCCACCATTGAGAATGGCGTCGGCAGTCAGCGAGTCATCTCCAAGACCACCGTTGAGCGTGATCCCAATCGTGTTCTCTACGCCATCGACAGCCTTGATCACGTCGTCGCCCGCGTTGCCGTTGACCGTTAGGCGATCTCCGTCAGCGGTTGCGGCAGAATCAATGTCAAACTCAGCAGCCAGGCCAGTGACGCTTACCAGGCCACCCGATTCTGTGACCGAAACGTCATCGGAGCCTTCCGTACCTTCCAGGGTTACGAGATCAACATCGCCGCCGGTGTTGCTCAAACCCAAGTGAACCAGGCGAACCGGGGTATCAGTCAGATCAGCGACCGTGATCGAATCATCGCCATCACCAACGAGTGCTTCAATGACCTCGAGATTCGTATACAAGGAGTTTGTCCCATCCAGCGTGATTTGGGCTGCTGGGCCGATTGTATTGATGGCGAGTGTATTGTTCGCTCCATCCCCAGCCATGGCGAGCGTGTCATCACCATCGCCACCATCTACGGTATCCACGCCGTCGCCGACCGTGTAATTAAAGGCATCCGAGTCATTGCCACCGTCGATCTGGTCGTTACCGATACCACCTTCGATGACATCGTTGCCGCTGCCACCCGCAATCTGGTCGTTACCCGCGTTGCCAGTGATGATGTCATCACCCGCATCACCAGAGATCAGATCATCCTGGTCACCACCGATCAGTACATCGTTACCCGTACCACCGGAAATCGTGACACCGACAGCTGCGATGGCAGCTGCGTTCACGTTATCAGCACCAGCACCACCATCGACCTGGGCCGCAATGGCCAAGGCACCCAGTGTTACCGTGTCATCACCACCAGCACCCGTGATATCGAGTCGATCGATGCCGGCTCCAATCGTGACCGTTCCATCACGCGTGACTGAGGATGCCGTTGGCATCGTGATTGTGTCGTCTCCCTCGGTTCCCAGTACGTGCAGGATATCGAAACCAGCGCTTCCGCCCTGTACCGTCAGCACGGTTGCGGCATCCAGTCCCGCGTAGCTGATCGTGGTGTCCGTACCACTGCGGG
>JAZADA010000176.1:0-5396 GCA_036124135.1 Planctomycetota bacterium
CCTGACCCCTAAAACCGATCCAGTGTTAAGGGGCCGGCCCGTCGACACAGGCTGGATCTCGCACCTGCATGTCTACTGGGGTACCCACATAACATGGCAGAAAACCTGGATCCTGGACCTGTCCCATGCTTGCCGGCCAGCCTGGGGCCCTGGCAACCTACCGCTCACCTTGGTGACGGAAACTGGAGCCGTGTCTACCAGGCACAACCCGTTGGCCTCTCCGCTGCAGATCCTGCCGACTATGCCATCAAGCAACTGCGACCTGAACTGCAGGATGACTCGCTCGCCAGGAACCTGCTGGCTCGTGAAATCACGATCGGCAAGAGTGTCTCGAATCCGCATTTACTCCCGGTCCTGGACAGTGGAGTTTCTGGGCACCAACCCTACCTGGTGATGCCGCTGCTGGCTGGTTTCTCACCCACGAGTACGGACTCGCGGGAACCTTACCTCGCGATACCGCAGACCCTCTGGATACTGCGGCAAGTAAGCCAGGGAATTGCCGTGCTCCATCAACACGGTTGGATCCATGCAGATATTAAACCAGCCAATATCATGATCAGCATGGACGGCCATGCAACGCTCTTCGACTTCGGACTCGCTCGAAAAATAGGAAGCGAGGAATGTGGCGAACACAGCCCATTCGTCGGCACCCTGTCTTACAGCGCACCGGAAATGATTCACCGCACCAGTGAAGTAGGCACCATGGCTGACGTTTATAGCCTGGGAGTAACGGCCTACGAATTATTCACTGGTCGAACACCTTTCTGGGACGTGCCTTTCCAGGAACTTGCAACAGCGCAACTGGAATACACTCCTCCCTCGGCTCGCCGCTGGGTACCCGGTCTCTACCGGGAGATCAATCAACTGGTACTCTCCATGCTGGCCAAGCAGTCTGTGAATCGCCCCAGGCTGGACACCGTGATCGACACGCTGGTGAGACTGGAAGTCGCAAGCTTCGCAGAACGGACTCCGCGGCGCCCCGTTCCCGCGGGAAGCAAGCCACGGCCCGTGGCAGCCTAGAGCGGGTGCCAACACTCGATCACGGCCGGATTGTCTCTCCGCGATAACTCATATCCAGCAGATCGATAGGATGCATGACGGCAAATCCTTTCCCCTGCAAGCGTGCCTCAGTCGCAACCTGCAAGAGGCACCCCGCATTTGCGGTCAACACCAGGTCAGCATTGGTTGCCAGGATATTCTTTAGTTTCCGCTGACTCAGACGCCCAGCCATTTCCGTTTCCGTGAGGTTATATGTCCCGGCGGCTCCACAACAGATCTCCGATTCAGGCAATTCCACCAATTCCAGTCCAGGAACCTGGTTCAATAGATCTCGTGGTTGCTCACGAACCTGCTGGGCATGTGCCAGGTGACAGGCATCGTGGTAGGTTGCTCGAACCGGGACCGCTCCCGTGGGTGGAATAAAGCCCAGTTCATGAAGAAACTGGCTCACATCTTTCACCTTATCTGCGAAACGCTGGCGGGCACCCTGGTCTTTATCTTCCCAGTGATGACCGTAATCCTTGAGCATCGCACCACAACCTGCCACGTTCACGATCACCGCATCCACGGAATCAATATCAAAGGCTTCCAGATTCTGGTCAGCCAGTTCGCGTGCGGGTTCACTGCTACCTGCATGCAAATGAATCGCACCACAACAAACCTGGCTGTTGGGCACCACGACTTCACAGCCGTTTTCCTGTAACACGCGTGCTGTTGCCCAGTGCGTGTGGCGAAACAAGGCGTCCGCCACGCAACCCGTAAAGAGAGCAACACGAGCTCTTTGTTCACCCTTCGCTGGCAGCACCGGAGGAAGGGGAGGCAACGGTTTCTTCAGGGGAGGCAACATGACCAGTAGCCGTGCCAATCGTGGCGGCAACCATTTCCAAATGCCGGTCTTGATAACCAGGCGATCCAGTCCCAGTTTCTGGGCAAGACGAGCAGGCGCCAGCATCTTGCGTAACCGTTTCGGAAAGGGAAAAAGACCAAACAGGATAAACCGATGAAACCAATCGTTGGTTTTGCGCGGGCCATCATCGCTGGATTCCATGGCAATTCGGAATGGCTCAATCAACCGACCGTACTGGACTCCGGAAGGACAGGCCGTTTCACAAGCGCGACAATCCAGGCAGAGATCCAGGTGACGACGTACCTGCTGATTTAACTCCAGGCGGCCGTCTGTCACAGCCCTCATCAGGTAGATACGACCACGAGGACTATCGTTTTCATTCCCCAGTTCCACGTACGTTGGACAGGCAGCCGTGCACAAACCACAGTGGACACAATCCAGGAAGTAACTGTAATCAATACCCGCACCTGGATTCGGTGCCAGCACATTTAATTCGGTTGTTGTTTCGGTACTGCTCATGGATAAACAAACCGCCCTGGGTTCAAAAGATTCCTGGGATCAAATTGTTCCTTGATACGCCCCATCAAGTCAAAAGGCATTTCCGTTCCACCCCAGACACAGCGATGCGTCAATTCCTTCGATCCAACAGCCGATAAGACCATCACGTTTCCTGCATACTGACGGGCCAGCGGCTGCAATTGTCGCACGACGATTTCCGTCAACCCGATGGTTGGCAACTCCGGCATACGGCAAAGAACGACACCATTGCCAGCATGCGCCTTGATCGAAAACTGCGGTTCAATCGCCCGGACCTTACGAATAAAACCTACCACCCCGCTAGGAACCATATTAGCCTGCAGTACCAATGCCGTTGGGGCCACCGCCGGAAATTCTACCAGGTCCTGCCACAGGGCCTCATGATCCGTACCGGTTACGACCCGCGCCGACAATCCCTGGGCTTGCCACTCCTGCTTCAACTGCTGTTGCATCCAGTCTACCTCTGGTTCGGTTCCACAACAGGAAACCACCAGCACAGCGACGCCATCTCCTTGTAACTCCGCAACCAACTCTATCTCCGTCGGTCCACTCAAAAGCTCCACTGCAGTCGGTGTCGTTTCCGAATCAACCAGCGCGGCCAGGCAATTTTCTGCTCCATCCCAATCTGGTAGCGCACAGAGCAAGCTGATCCACTTTTCAGGCTTTGGCTTCAGTTTAAACGTCACTTGATCGATGATCGCCAAGGTGCCCAATGATCCGGTCAGCAACTTGCAGAAATCATACCCAGCCACATTCTTGACCACTCGTCCGCCACCCTGAAAGGCAGTCCCGGATCCATCCACCGCGTGAATACCAATCACGTAATCCCTAACCGTACCCATCCCATAGCGCGCTGGCCCATTGGCATTAGCAGCCACGACACCGCCAACCGTAGCTCGTTCGACATCCGGGACATGTAGAGGCAGGGACAGGCCTTCGTCACCCAGGGTCTTGTTCAGCGAAGCCATGGTCGTCCCGGCTTCCACAGTCACCGTCAGGTCACGTGCCGGGAAGTCGACCACCTGGTTGATTTCCGCCAACGAGATACCAACGCCTGCCACCTGAGCCGGGATACCAAGCTGCAGTGCCGTTTCTCCACCCAACGGGTACATGGCACGTTCCTGGTCCCAGCAGGACTTCACGCACTGCACCAGTTCCTCACGATCTCGAGGACGCTGTATTTCATCGATCGGTAAAAGTTCTGTCGCGGACACGGTTCTTCCTTACCTGTCTTTCTTGATCGCTAGAGAGCGGCTCGCCGAGATGGATGCTTTTGTTCAATACCACAAGCTCCGGCCGTTGGTAACATCTTGTCCGGACTCAGGCGGTTTTCCGGATTAAGAGCCTTCCTGAGTTGATCCATGACTTGCAGATCGTTTTCGGTAAACATCTTCTTCATGAACGAAATTTTTTCCACACCAATTCCATGCTCACCCGTCACGCTACCACCGAGATCCAGGCAAGCCTGCAAAATCTCACCACTGGCCTCCAGGACATGTCGCGTTTGTTCCGGGTCACGCTCATCGAACAATAGAATCGGGTGAATATTGCCGTCACCAGCATGAAACACGTTGACGATTCGAATACCGTACTTGCTACCGGTTTCCGTGATTTTCTGGAGAATGGCAGGCAACTGCGTTCGCGGCACCACGCCATCCTGGGTGCAGTAACTGGGACTCAATCGACCAATCGCACCGAATGCCTGCTTGCGACATTTCCAGAGTTTCTGACGTTCACTGGCATCCGCTGCCAGGCGAACTTCTCGCCCACCACTGTTCATACACAAATCTGCGATCTGCTGACGTTGCTGGTCCAAGCCCGCTTCCAGGCCATCGACCTCGATAAGCAGGATGGCCTGGGCATCCAGTGGAAAACCAAATTTAAACGCTTCTTCAACAGCCACCAGGATACCCTGGTCCATCATCTCCAGCGCCGCCGGTACGATGCCGGCTCCTATGATCTCGCTAATCGCGTTGGTCGCATCCTCTACAGATTCAAAGATGCCAAGCATCGTACGATACCCCTGGGGGTTCCGCGTTAATCGCACCCACACTTTCGTCACGATCGCCAGTGTTCCTTCACTCCCGACGACGGTACCGACCAGGTCCAGCCCGGGTGATTCCTCGGCTGGCCCACCCATCTGAACGATACGCCCATCGGCCATCACCGCTTCAATCCCCAGCACGTGATTCACGGTCACTCCATATTTCAGGGTATGCGGTCCCCCGGAATTGGTTGCCACGTTACCACCGATCGTACAGGCTCCCTGGCTCGATGGATCCGGCGCGTAATGATATCCCGTACCTTTCAACGCCTGGGTTAGCCAGACATTCACGACCCCAGGCTGAACCACGGCATAACGGTCCCGGAGTTTGATCTCCAGGATTTCATTCATCCGTGTCATGACGATCATCACGCCACCACCCACGGGCAGGCAACCACCCGCCAGGCTCGTGCCCGCTCCACGCGGAAGAAATGGAACATCGCCGTCGTTACAAACACGAACGATCTGGCTAACATCATCGGCCGTCCTGGGAAAGACAACCACATCGGGACAGGTTTTCTCGATCACAAATCCATCACACTCGTAGACCATGACATCGGAGTGTGCAGACAGCACACCATCACTGCCGACGATTGATCTGAGTTGCTCGACCAGGTGAGGGATTGTTGCCTGGATCATTCCAGTAACCTTGCTGAACCATGAATAGGATCTCCCTGGATCCCGGAAAGACCGAGTATAACATGCCGACGAGGAAAGCGTGTAGACGGCTGAATGTTTGCATCACCCGCGAGCTAGATTTGCTGAGCAAGTGTTTCTGCCACGAGCCGGCCAATATTCAGAGAAGAAGTGGCAGCAGGAGATGGGGCATTATCGACATTCACAATGCATTCGTCTGTCCGAATCCTAAAGTCGTCAACCAGTTGTCCATCACGTGCCAGCGCCTGGGCACGAACGCCAGCACGGGCAGCCACCAGGTCCTGCCCACGAATGGAGGGCACCAGGCGTTGC
>JAZADA010000177.1:0-2642 GCA_036124135.1 Planctomycetota bacterium
CATCGTTCGCGTCGCCGTGAAACTCAGCTTCCGATTAGCCTCCTGTTGCATTGTGCTGGTCGTGAAGGGAGCTGACGGCTTGGTCGTGTACGGTTTATCTTCCAGGCTGGCAACCCGGAACTCCGCTCCTTCCAGTCGCTCCATCAGGGCCTGCGACTGGGCTTCATCCATCAGGTAAAGATCCGGATTCTTGATCTGACCGGTGGCCGAATCAAAATCCTTGCCCAGTGGCAGTCGTCGTCCATCGACGGATACCAACGTTGCCTTGAACTGACTTGTAGAATCCTCCTGGGACTCATTGGCCCCAACAGAGAACATGCCAATCAGGTCCCAGTAGGTTGCATCCACGAAAGCACATCGCAATCGTTCCCGCTCGACGATCAATCGAATCGCAACACTCTGCACGCGACCTGCTGAAAGCTTGGGACCTACCTTGCGCCACAATAATGGGGAAACCTCGTAACCGTACAGGCGATCCAGGATCCGCCGCGTTTCCTGCGCACTCACCAGGCCCTCGTCAATCGCCCGCGTGTTATTCAACGCATCCTGGATGGCTTCCTTGGTAATCTCATGGAAGACCAATCGCTGGACAGGAACCTTGGGCTTGAGCACCTCCTGCAGGTGCCAACTGATCGCCTCCCCTTCACGATCCTCATCCGTCGCCAGGTACAGGTTATCGCATTCCTTGAGCAACTTGCGCAGTTTCGTGACGTGTGACTTCTTTTCCGATGGAATGATATAGACCGGGTCAAAATCCTCGTTGACGTTCACTCCCAGGTAGGACCAGTCCTGCCCCTTGTATTTTCCCGGAATTTCCTTCGCCCCTCGAGGAAGATCACGAATATGGCCAATACTTGCCTCGACCTCGTAACCCTTGCCCAAATATTTTGAGATGGTACGGGCCTTCGCCGGTGATTCAACGATCACCAACGATTTACCCTCGGATTTAGCCGACTTTTTAGCCATCAAACCATTCCGTTCTGATTTTCTGCAATTACCACAGCAGCCGTCCTGTCACCCGGAAATACGTCTAACTAGGTGAAATGGGGAAATTTTAACGCCAAATCCTTCGAATTCCTCACGACATAGCACGTCTCAAGGCACCTTGTACAACATCCTTACGCCCTTTAGCATCGTCCAGCAGAACCGGCCCTCCACACCAGAAAACGACGGATTACCACAGCCGCCTACTACTTTATACGGCTGCGGACACCAAGATTTTCCGGTTAGGTAGGGCGTACAGTTCAGGAACTGCCATTGTATTGACTGCACGGACTCCTAGAATTATGGGTTTTCCCGGGGATCGTCCCCTGACAATTCAATAATATGCCACCTAGTAGCCTGTCAAGGCCGTGGCCGCTGAATTAACTCTGCCTATCAGGATAAAGAACTATGCCAAAACTGGATCCATTTGGATTTTTCCGTAACAACCAACGCCTCTTCCTGGCTGTCTTCGGTATTCTCATCCTGGTCGTTTTTACCGTCGGTCCCTCGCTGCAAAGCTATCAAGGGACACAGGCCGGTGGCCGCGCAAACGCCGACGTGGCGCAGTGGAACCCCAAAAAACCGTGGTGGCATATCAACCGCCTTTGGAGTCCCAATGAAACCATCACCGAAAATGAACTCTTTCGTTTACGTAACCAGCACATCCTCGCTCACCGGGTCCTCGACAGTATTCAACAACCCAATCTCGGAGCACCCACCGTCCTGCCCCTGATCTATGACACCGGAGACCAATTCCAGGTCGCCCTGCTGCTGGCAGGGAAAAAAGCAGAAGAGCTAGGGATCACCATCACCGACAAGATGATCGATGACTACCTGGAAGCTTTCTCCAGTCCCGGCACCGATGAAGAAGCTGGCATCAAGGTCACACGCTCCAGGTTCCTCAATCGGCTGGAAGGCGACTTGCTCAAGTCCCTGTATTCAGCGACCGACGGACAAATGACCGAACTGCAATTCTACGACCAGCTACGACGCGAGCTCACATTCCACCACTTGTTCCACCGCTTTGCCGCCAGTGGTGCGTCCGGCGTCTCCTTTCCCAGTGACCTCTGGACCCTGCACCAACGCAACAATCGACAAGTAGAAGTCGAATACCTGGAGTTCAATGCCGTTCAATACCTGGACCAGGTCCCCAAGGACGCCACGGACCAACAGACCAGTGGTTTTTACGCAAACAGGCAGAACATTATCCAGGACCCCTTTCCTTTCAACCCTAATCACCTGCATGCCGGCTTCCGCTACCCCGAACAGATCGACTTCTCTTACATCCATCTCGATCGGGAGAAAGATTTTACCCAACCGGCGATTAAGGCAGCCAGGGCGGCGATCACCGAGGAGCAGATCAAGGAATACTACAACGAACGCAAGCTAAATTACATCAAAGAACCCGAACCAACTCCGCCCACAGAGCCAGCTGACGACAAGAAACCAGCTGACGACAAGAAACCGGCTGACGACAAGAAACCGGCTGACGATAAGAAACCGGCTGACGATAAGAAACCGGCTGACGACAAGAAACCGGCCGACCAGGGAAATCGCGGCACAAACTCCGCAACCCAGTTCGTCAGCCTACAGGACGACAAGAAACCGGCCGACGATAAGAAACCGGCCGACGATAAGAAACCGGCCGACGATAAGAA
>JAZADA010000178.1:0-6139 GCA_036124135.1 Planctomycetota bacterium
GATGCACCGGCAGTGGAAGATGCACCGGCAGTGGAAGATGCACCGGCAGTGGAAGAAAACGAAGAAGCTCCGGCCAAACCAGCAGCCAATCCTTTTGGTGCTGCTCCCGGTGCCAAGCCAGCACCCACTAAACCAGCAGCCAATCCTTTTGGTGCTGCTCCCGGCGCCAAGCCAGCACCCGCTAAACCGGCAGCCAATCCTTTTGGAGCTCCCTAGGACCGGTCAATCTTCGACAGCCCAGCCAGCAATGGATGGGCTGTTTTTATGCGCCTGGACCCACTGGAACCTGGGCAATTGCCCTGTCCACAGCCTGGCCCGTCATTATTTCCACGGCCTCTCTCTCCTTGTTGGCCATGTTAGTTTCCGTCACAATTCTTGTTGACGTTATTAATCACGATTGCAGTCAGCAGAGGAGTTTCACCCCATGTCTTTCTTGAATTCCACCCTCCCAATCTCACGACGAGCCTTGCTCCTCGGATTAGGATTCTTCCTCTCCCTGACCTCCTCCCTGGCAACTGCCGCCCGGGCCGCAGACAACCGTCCCAATATCCTGTTCATCATGTCGGATGATCATGGTTACCAGGCCATGAGCTGCTACGGCAGCAAGGTCAACAAGACACCGAACCTGGATCGAATTGCCCGCGAGGGAATGCGATTCGATCGTTGCTTCGTAACCAATTCCATTTGTGGTCCTGCCCGGGCAGTCATCCTGACGGGCAAGTACAGTCACCTCAATGGCTTTGAACAGAACGGTCGCACGTTCAATGGCAAGCAACAGACGGTCGCCAAGCTGCTGCAAAAAACAGGCTACCAGACAGCCGTGGTCGGCAAGTGGCATCTGCGCAGTGATCCCACCGGATTTGATCACTACCACGTGCTGCAGGGCCAGGGACCTTACTACAACCCGGCCATGAAAACCCCCACCGGGATCGTTCAACATACGGGTTACACGACTGAAATCATTACGGACGAGGCGCTCAAGTGGCTCAAGAACGGGCGTGACAAGGAAAAACCGTTCTACCTCATGTACCAGCACAAGGCACCTCACCGAAACTGGCAACCGGGTCCCAAGTACCTGGATCGTTACAACGATGTCACGCTGCCTGAACCGGCCACGCTGTTTGACGACTACAACGGCCGTACCAGCGCTGCCAGTACCCAGACCATGACGATCAAGCAGCACCTGAACGCCAACGATCTGAAACTGACGCCGCAGCGCGGACTGACCGATGAACAACGGGCCGCCTGGGATAAATCCTATGGACCCAAGAACAAGGAATTCGAGGCTGCCAACCTGGAAGGTTCCGATCTGATCCGCTGGAAGTACCAGCGCTACGTGAAAGATTACCTGCGTTGTATCGATGCCGTTGACGACAACGTGGGCCGCGTCCTCGATTACCTGGAAGACGCAGGCCTGGCGGACAATACCGTCGTGTTCTACACCTCGGACCAGGGCTGGTACCTGGGTGAGCATGGCTGGTTTGACAAACGCTGGATGTACGAGGAATCCTTCCGCACCCCGTTGCTGGTCCGCTGGCCTGGCAAGGTGAAGGCGGGCAGCATCAACCAGGACATGGTCATGAACCTCGACTTTGCCGAGACGTTCCTGGATATTGCCGGCGCCGAGATTCCCGCCGACATGCAGGGTAAGAGCATCACGAATGTCCTGGCAGGCAAGACACCTGCGGATTGGCGTAAATCCGTTTACTACCATTACTACGAATTCCCGGGCGCCCACAGTGTCCAGCGACATTACGGTGTCCGGACCGATCGCTACAAGTTGATTCACTTCTACCAGAAAGAGGAATGGGAACTGTTCGATCTCGAAAAAGATCCAAGCGAATTGACCAGTTTCTACGGTCGACCCGAGTATGCGGATGTGCAGAAGGAACTGGAAGCCGAACTCAAGCGACTGCAACAACAGTACAAGGATGATGGTACCGTCGAAAACTTCGGCATCTCGTCCCGCCGCAAGGTGAAACGCAAGCTGGCACACCAGTTTGATTTTTCCAATGCTGCAACTGCCAAGCTCACCAAGCAACCCATTGTCGACGGCCAGTCTGGAAAGGCACTCAAGCTGGATGGCAGTGGACCGGCCTTTTCAATGCCCAGCAGTGCCCAGTTAGATCCATCCCGTATCCCACTAACCGTGGGTGCCTGGTGTAAACCAGCCAACGGAAATGGTGTCCTGATCGCCCAGGGGGGGATTAGCCAGGGTTACAGCCTGTACCTGAAAGACGGTCTGCCCGTCTTTGCCCTGCGTGCCGGTATGCAGCTCAAGAAAGTTACCGGACCCAAGCTGGAAAACGACCAGTGGACACATGTTGCGGTCACGCTGGACCAGGAGGGTGTTGCCCAGATCCTGGTCAACGGCAAGCCCGTCGGGAAAGCGACCAAGGTCGGCCTGATCGGCAGTCGACCGGCAGATGGTCTCAGCGTGGGTGCTGATTCCGGATCCTTCGTCGGCGAATACCAAGACGCTTTCGCCTTCGAGGGTCAGCTGGAAGATGTACGAATCTACTGGGGTACGATCCAGCGCATGGCTCTCAAGAAATGGGCAACACCCTGATCGCCCAGGACGGCCCTAGAACTTCAGGGAAAGCCGCCAAACGTACCACAACAGGATGGCAAAGCAGCCGCCGATGACCAGCACCGGCATGATCAGCGGCCACTTGCGGACACGTACCCCGGTAATCGGGGCACCGCAATGCGGACACTTGCGAGGCAATGGACGACGCAGATCTCCGCCACAAGCACAACGAACGCGTTGTCGGGGAGCCATCGTTCCGTCACCTCACCAGTAAGTATTGCAGTAAAAACACCACCGTAAAATCAGCGCCCTGCAAATGCCTGGCGGACTGCCCGGCGCGTCTTTTCAAGGCCCGTACGAGCCACCTTCAGGGCGTCCTGTTTCCAGTACTCGCGGTTGAATAATTCCAGGGAGAGCATGCCGCGAAAACCGCTGGCATGCACGTCGCGGAAAATCTGGTTCAAGGGAGCAACCCCGTCACCCGGATAGACCCGGTCCGCATCACCAATCGTCTCGCGGGGTGGCTGATCCGGGTAATCATTGACATGAAACACGTGAATCCTCTGACCGTTGACCAACTTCAGGCCATGGAAATCCGAACCGCCCTTGTAGATGTGGTACACGTCCGGCAACAGGCAGGCATCCGCATGACCACTCTCCACCGCCACGAACATCAATTCACCTAACCGACTGAGCGACTTGGAAAATCCCCATAATTCCACCTGGGGTGTGATTCCGATGCCTCGACCCACTTCCAGCAGGGCGTGGTAACGCTTGGCCGCCGCAAACAGGTCCAGGTCTGTTTGATTGGTCGCACCCACCGGTGGTGCCGCAATGCGGATACCACCGATCTGTTTCAACAGTCCCATGTCACGCTTGGCATCTTCCAGCCCCTTGGCTCGTTCCTTGGGATCATCCACGATCCAGCGCGCAAAGCCAATCGCACTCTCCACCGTCACGTTGGCATCGGCCAACTGCTTCTTGATGTCAGCCAGGCTACCACCCGCTTCCTGGTAGGCCTGGATATCTCGCATCCACGGCTCAATCGCGTGGTACCCACTGTCGATGACCAGTTGCACCTGTTGTTTCAAGTCCAGTTTTTGACCGCGCACCGTGCTGGTATTGAAACAGTAGCCGAACGGTTCGTCCCGGGGACGTTCCACTACTCGCTTTTCAACCCCCTCCACGCGCGGTAACGAGAGGGAAGATCCCGCTACCCCGGTCGCTGCAAGAGCAGTCGCAGATGCAATAAATGAACGACGATCAAGTTGAGCCATGTTTTTTCCTTCTCCCAAGTGAAGCCTGTCATCACGGGTGATCATGGTAGTTGCCTGACCATCCATGATTTCCGTCGCTTCACTATAGAACCGCTAGTTTTCAGCTGTCAAGGAAGTCGGTGGTGCCAACCGCAAGACCTTACCCGGGTTCATCAGGTTGTCCGGATCCAGGGCCTGCTTGATGCGATGCATCATGTCCACCGAATTGCCACACTCGTCCACCAGCGACGATTGTTTTCCCAGGCCGATTCCATGTTCCCCGGTACAGGTACCACCCGCTTCCAACGCCCGCTGGATTAACCAACTATTCAGCTGCCGGGCCATTGCCAGTTCCTGCGGACTGCCTGGATCGACCACCAGGACCACGTGAAAATTACCGTCACCCACGTGCCCAAACAGGGGCGCTGGGACACTGACTGATTCCAGTGCCTGCTGGGTATCCGCAATACACTGGGCCAGCTGGGAAATAGGAACGCAAACATCGGTTACGTACGCCACGGCATCCTTGCGCAGGGCCAGGCACGCATAGTAAGCATCGTAACGGGCCTGCCAGAGTCGTTCACGCTGCGCAACATGCGTTGCCCACTGGAAACCAAGGCCCCCGTGACGTCCGGCAATCTGCTCCGCCTGCTCGGCCTGCTCAGCCACATGACTCGTGCTGCCATGAAATTCCAGGCACAGCGTCGGAGCCAACTCGTACTGCAAACCGGAATATTGATTCACAGCAGCGATCAATGTCTCGTCCAGCAACTCCATGCGGGCCACGGGAATTCCCTGGCCCAGCAATTCGATCGCCGTGTCAACTGCTGACTTGATATCCTGGAAATGACAAATCGCTGATGAAATCGCAGCGGGTATCGGGTGCAGACGCAGGGTGAGTTCCGTGATAATACCCAGGGTCCCTTCCGAACCCACCAGTAACCGTGTCAGGTCGTAGCCGGCCGCAGACTTCCTCGCGCGACTTCCCGTACGTACCAGGCTGCCATCGGCCAAAACCGCCGTCAGTCCCAGCACATTCTCGCGCATCGTCCCGTAACGAACCGCCGCACTTCCCGAAGCACACGTCGCCGCCATCCCGCCCAGTGATGCATCCGCACCTGGATCGACTGGGAAATGTAACCCTGTCTCCTGATCCTGCAACACCTGGTTCAGTTGCAGTCGCGTAACACCGGGCTGAACCGTGACATCAGCATCCGGACAACTGATTCGCAGAACCTCGTTCATGTGGCGCAAATCAATACTGATACCGCCGTGACTGGCGACCACACCTCCCTCGACTCCCGTGGCTGTTCCATAGGGAATCATGGGCACCTGGAACCGGCTGCAAATCCGGACGATTTCCACCACTTCATCCTCGTCCTGGGGAAACACGACACCATCGGGAGCTGCCGGTGTATGACGAGACACATCGATGGCATGTTCCTGCAGAACCTGGGGTGACGTATCACAACGACCGTCCAGCGTGCTGCGCAGGGCAGCCAGTGCCTGGTCGATTCGCAATTCTTCTGGTGTAGCCAAGAAAATCTCCCCCCCGTAAACGTTTCACCCTACCCGGTAAGAATAAGGGAACCTGGGCCAGGGAACCAGAGCCACGAGGGTGGTTCACCGCAGTCGAACCAAATGATTGAATTCCCCTCCTTGCTGCGGTACGATACGCAACGGTTTTGTGTTGCTGGTCATCCTTTTCTCGAGGGAGTTGCTCATCATGGCCCAGGCTGGAATCAATCGTCGTCATTTCATGGGAAGCGTCGGAGTCATGGCCGGCACCGCGGCTATCAGTCGGGCAGCTCCTTCACCGAATGAACAGGTGGGCATCGCCGTGCTCGGATGCGGACGTGGGGCCAACCTGGCTTCCTGGTTTGCACGGCTGCAGGACAGTCGCGTGGTCGCTATTTGCGATCCCGATCAGAATCGTGCCAGGGCACTCTGTGCCCGGATTGAAAACATTGCCGGTACACGACCCGAAGCCGTGGTCGATTTCAGACACCTGCTGGATCGCAAGGATATCGATGCGCTGGCGGTAGCCACCCCGGATCACTGGCATTCACCGGTAACCATACACGCCTGTGTTGCCGGCAAGGACGTGTACGTTGAGAAACCGGTTAGTCATAACATTCGCGAAGGTCGACTCGCTGTCGACGCCGCGCGAAAATATAAACGCATCGTCCAGCACGGTACCCAGTTACGCTCCGCTCCCCATTACCAGAAAGCCTGGCAACTGCTGCGGGACGGGGTGATCGGAAAAGTAATGATGGTAAAAGCCATCAACAACCAGCGACGTGGCAGACTGGTCAAGCGTGAGGACAGCCCGGTACCCGCGGGCGTTGACTAC
>JAZADA010000179.1:0-16398 GCA_036124135.1 Planctomycetota bacterium
CCTCAAGGGTTTGAAATCACTTGAGCAACTGGACCTGCGTGAAACCCAGGTGACCGACCAGGGATTGGAGCAGGTCAGGAGGCTGGGGCAGTTGACCCACCTGAGGCTGAACGGTACGCAGCTTACGGATGCAGGTATGGAACACGTGGCGGAGCTACGGCTTCTGCGAGTGCTTCACTGTGATGAAACCTCGATCGGTGACACGGGGTTGGAGCAGCTCCAGGGCTTGATGGATCTCGAACAACTTCACCTGGTGGATACCCAGATTACGGATGTGGGAATGGGTTACCTGGCTGGCCTTTCACGGATCGAGGAATTGAGCCTTGAGGCGACCCAGGTTACCGCAAACGGGTTAGTGCACCTTGCGAACCTGAAGAACCTGAAGGTTCTTTACCTGGGCGGTACGTCCCTGGAGGATGCCGGCTTGGCCCACTTGCAGGAGCTAACGCAACTGCAGACGCTGTGGTTTGACGAGACGCAAATAGGTGATTTGGGTTTAAAGCACCTGGCAGGGTTGCATGCCCTGAAAGGGTTGGTGTTGAATAATACGCAGATCACCGATGCAGGTTTGCAGCACCTCCAGGGCTTGACGAATTTAAGCGGACTAAGCCTCGATGGCACTCGGATTACCGATGCCGGACTGGTCCACCTGGCAGGACTTACCAGCCTGCAGGATCTCCATCTTAACGATACCCGGGTCAGCGATGTTGGCTTGCAACATCTGCAGTTACTGACACGTTTGCGAGAGCTGAATCTTCACGGTACCCAGGTCACGGATGTCGGGGTTACGCGACTTAGACAAGTGTTGCCACAAGTTCGAATCACCCATCAATGAGAACTAGATTTTTGGTATGCACGGGATCATAGACGGGTAGCATGACGGGGAATCGCAGTTGCTTCCGTTATGTGTGCTTGTTAAACTAGGTAGCCTGTGGTTCTTGTGGACAGAATGATTGTCGTGGACTTCTATATTTAATTTTAATTTTGTTTTCGAAGTGCTTTACTTCACGTAAAGGAGATTTCTCTTGAAACGTTTTCAAAGAACTAAACGGGGTTTTACCCTGGTCGAATTATTAGTGGTGATTGCCATTATTGGAATACTGGTAGCTCTCTTGCTTCCTGCGGTCCAGGCGGCCCGAGAAGCAGCACGCAAGATGAGTTGTGGTAATAATCTCAAGCAACTCGGGATTGCGTTGCACAACTATCACGAATCGTTCAAGGCATTGCCTCACCATGGAACCTTTGCCTGGACTCGGCAATCAAACAATGGGTTTCGCTGGAGTGCCGCTCAACGTGGCAGCATCCTGGTTGACCTGCTTCCCTTCATGGAACTGGACACGATCTACAATAATCTCGATTTTGAGAGCGCGACAGTTACGGGGATGGATAGCACGCGTACCGGTGGCTGGTGGTGGTACCAGGTCAATCCGATCACGGGGCACCAATATCGTTCAGAGATTATTCCCATGTTCCTCTGTCCATCTGCCAATATTGATCCACGACTTAATGGCACGAATCCCAAGACGAGTAAGGCGATTTCTTGCTACGGTCACTCGATTGGTGCCCAACTCATGAATTCACGTGGCGGTTGGTGCGTTGATTATCCGGGAAATGTTTTTGGCACGGGGCGCAAGAATCTTGGAAACGATGCCCGTTCGAGCCAGGTTTCCGGTGTCTTTGCTCGGGGTCACTGGGCAGCCCGTTTTCGTGACATCATTGATGGAACCAGCCAGGTGATTGCCTTGGGCGAGATCCTGCCGAACAAGGGGTATCACCATCGCAATGGATGGATGCATTACAATTCGCTCTGGACAGCCACGACGGCGCCTGTCAATTTCCCGATCATTGGGCGGGGAGATCGCGGCTACATTAATACCAATGGTGGTCCCAAGAACTGTCATCACTGGAGAAACTACCAGACTGCCCAGGGTTTCAAGTCCCAGCACAAGGGTGGAGCCCAGTTTGTCTTTGCCGATGGATCTGTCCATTTCATTCCGGAGACCATTGACTACATGACTTACCAGCGACTGGGGTGTCGACGTGATGGGGAGCCCATTGGTGAAGGGTTTACTCCCTAGGTCAGTACCTGCTCTTTTCACTTAATCTAACGGGTCGTACTCCTACGTGATGTACGGCCCGTTTTTTGTTGCCAGGTATCGCCATCTGCCAAGCGGATTTGTTCCAGGTCCTTACCCTATTCCTGGACAGAGCAGCTGCCACAAAAGTTCAGGATGTGAGGACTAGCTTGCCCCTACATGACGGTTGATGCTGCAGGTTACTGGAATTGCTTGTGAGCAGATGCCTGGGATTTGATCAGGGCTTCCACGCCGGCCAGGGCTGCCTTGTTACGCCCGGATTCGATATCTTCCTCGATGGACAAGGTTAGTCGAATGGCCTGGAAGAGACTTTCTTTCATTGCCTTGCGGACGGCCTTGGCGTCACCTTGTGAATTCTTCAAGGCGTTTTCCGATAGCGTGATGTAGGGGAGTAATGCCTTGGCATTAAACATCGCTGCCTGTAAGTTCTCGATTTCTTCCAGTTGTCCTTCAGGTGACTTGTTGTCTGTCAATAATTCCTTGAGCGCGGCAATTGCGAAACTGGCCTCTTCCATCTGCTCGATGAATTCTAACTGTGGGCTTTCTTCTTCGCCGGGTTCGCCCTTTGGCTGGTTATCGCCGGGAAGATCGGGACGCGGCTTGGGTTTATCCGTGGGTTTTGATTTTTCAGGCGTCTTGCCGGAAAGGATTTCGCGGGGAGTCAGTTTGCTTTTCTCGCCGGTAAAGCCATGGATAGAGCGGAACCGGACAGGACTGGTGCGGGGAGCCCGTCGCAACATGAAGATGCGTCCATCGGAGAGTACGAGTTGATGCCCTCCGAGCGTTCGAGATCCATCCTTGGCAGGCCATCCCTTGATGACCACGGGATCACCAACCTTGAGTGAATTTGCCTTCAGGTCATAGGTTGCTGCCAGTCGTGCATTGAGCGTTTCGACCTTCCATTTCGTTGACTTGTCGCCTTCCTTGAGGGTGACATCTATCTCGATTTGTGTATTCTTGTCGGCATAGCGTGAAACGACTCCGGTCAGAGTTACTACCTTGCTACTATCATAGTAGAGGGCGAAACTATGATGTGCCGAGGCAATGCCTGGAAGCACCAGTAATAAAGCCATGAGGAGCAGACGCGTTGCGAAAGAAACCATGATTATGGACTCGCTTCAGGGGAAAGTGTGATCGTGACCATCGATTGACATGGAGGAGGGGCCACGCAGAGGGTGAACCGTTCTCCGCTCGTATAACAAGCTTTCTGGTAATTGCTAAGGCTAGCTGTGGCTGAGAGGAGTGTCAAATCCCCGGTCACTTTGCTACGGGCTGGCAATGTTGTAACAGCGTAGGATCTCCTGGTCCCGGAGATAGAGCCGCTTTTGAGCAATCACCGGCTGAGGCCAGGTTTGAGCTTTTGTGCGAGATTCGCGGAACTTGCTCTTGAGCTTGTAGCCTTTCGGAGTGGCTTCGATCAGGGCCACAACACCGTCCTGGTAGCGGAAATAGAGATGGCCGTCCGCATAGGCGATGGCGGCAGATCCCTTTCCTGCACCGCGTCCTGGTCGCCAGACGTCTTTCCCGGTCGCCAGGTCCAGGCAGAGTGGGAATCCATTGTTATGTCCATGGCCCATGTAGATTTTTCCATCCAACAGGATCATACCGCCGTGATGGTTTTGCACTTCACTGTTTTTTTTGTAGTAGACCTCTTGGGCTGCCCGTCCGCCACGGGCCACTTTCAGCAGGGCTGCGCCGCCGTCGCCATACCCGCTGGAACAAAAGACATAGTCGCCGCTGACCACGGGCGTGGGAACGTTGGCCGTACCATTGGCGATACGATTGTATCCCCAGAGCAGTTTGCCCTTGTCGGACACGCTAATCACCCCTCGGCCCACCAGTTGGATATATTGTTTCACGCCACCCGCCTGGCTGATGACAATCGACGAATATCCGGCGCCGTCTTTACCCCGGTTGCCGCTGCTCGGCAGTGCTGCTGTCCAGGTGGTTTTTCCAGTCCGCTTGTCGAGGCAGGCCATCATAGCCTGCCTGCCTCCCGGTGTGCAGATTAGTTGATCGCCGTCGATCAGCGGTGATTCGCTGTATCCCCAGCCTGACATCATGCGGCCACCAAAATCACGTGAAAAACTGCGCCGCCAGACTTCCTTGCCAGTCTCGGCGTTAAGGCACATTAATTCTCCATCTAGTGAGAGGCCGTAGACGTGTCCGTCATTGATCGTCGGTGTACAGTTGGGACCTCGCTGTTTGCTACCTGGGCCGACGAAGGTTTCCCATATCGTGTTGCCCTTGGCAGCATCAATACAGATGATGAACTCGCGTCCGTCTTTACGGCCCATGGTGTATAGCTTTCCAGCCACCACCGAGACACTGGCGTAACCGCCCCCCAGGGTATTGTTTTCCCAAACGACCTTGGGCCCCTCTGCGGGCCACTCACGGAGCAGGCCTTTCTCCTGGCTGATACCATCACGTGCCGCGCCACGCCAGGTGGGCCAATCACCGGCAGTTGTTTCCCGGGCGGTAGTGTGGGCAGTTACCTTGGTTAAGCGGGTGGTTGCCGTCTTGGGCTGCCGTCGCGCCAGGTACTGGAGATCCTGGCTACTCAGTTTCTCCAGGGGAACCTTGATGGCCTTGGAGTCTTCCTTGCGTTCCAGTTCGATTTCTTTCTCACTGATCCGGATCAGGCGTGCTGATATTTCGTACGTGCCACTGCGGTCTCGCCACGTTCGATAGGGATTCTGGTTTTGTCCCGTTCCTTGTAGGGGTAAGAACACGAGTACCGTGGTGAGCAAGGCAAGGAAAGTGAGTAATTGTTTCATCGCGTTTTCCTGCAAAATATTTGATGGGGCCCGGAAGCGTTCAGCAAGCAACTCTTGCAGACGATTGGCTGGCTGCAGCATGACGCAATTGTAGCGGGAAGGCAACTTAAGTCACGGGCTTTTGTCAGCACACGATTTGCAGCTGCCCTGATTGTAGTACCTGGCCAGGATCGATCATGCTCGACACAGCAAGTAAAAAAAGAATCGTCACGCTCAATTGGGAGCCGCTAATTTATATGGTACGGTGCATTTTGGCGGAGCATGGCAAAGCGGGCATTCACTGCCCAGGGTCAGCCATGCTGCGGCCCAGGAATTGCCGATTGAGTCTATTGGACCAGTGTTTCTTACCAGAAAGCTAGGAATCATGACAGAACATGTTTGCCAGTTGATTACGACTGAAACAGAAGCCCAGAAATTACTGGATTCTTCCACCAAGGCCTACCTCGATGGAACCCAGGAGTGGATGTGGGTGACCACCAAACAACTCAACCAGATGCCAACACTCCAGGGTGGCAGGCATGTCTTTATTTACAAGGCCATGGTTCCTGCCAACAGTTCCGATCGCCTGCAGAACGTGCTGGCGCTCTTGCGAGATATTTACTCCCCGACCCGCTGACCTGGAATTTCCGGGTTCGCTATGCGTTTCCCGTTACGGGCTCAAGGTTGCACGGCGTGCGCTTGCAGGTCTTCCAGTTCCACGAATTCGAGCGTCGACATATGCGTGGCCTCGACGACAACAGGAGGAGCCATGCCGGCCTGGAGCGCTTCCTTCCATCGTAAAACGCACAGGCACCAACGATCCCCGGGCTTAAGTCCATCAAAGCCCATCATCGGCATGGGGGTGGACAGATCATTTCCTCGAGCCGCCGAGAACTCCAGGAAGGCCTCGGTCACCTGGGTACAAACCAGGTGCAAGCCCTGGTCTTCCATGCCCGTGTTGCAGCAACCGTCCCGGTAGAAACCGGTCAACGGATCGAGCGAACAGGTTTCCAGGTCGGTCCCCAGGACGTTCTTTGCCATGATGGTGGTACTTCCTAGGAAAAGTTGTTGGAGACTTATTTGTCAGCCAGGGCCGCCTGGATCAACTTGGTTACGCTGGGATCGTCCGGCTTGGTTTGAGGATCAAAACGTCCCACGACCTGGCCCTTGCGGTTGAGCACGAATTTCTCGAAGTTCCAACCGATCTTTCCGGGCCCCTTGGGGTCGCTCTTGATTCCCGTCAGGTGCTTATAAAGACCGCAGGCCTTATCACCGTTGACGTCCACCTTGGCCAACAGGTCAAACGTGACACCGTAGTTAGCCTTGCAGAACGCCTGAATTTCCTTGGCGGTACCGGGTTCCTGTGATCCGAACTGGTTGCAGGGTACCCCGATTACCCGGAGCCCCTGGGCAGCATACTTTTCATGCAGTGCCTGGAGTTGCTGGTACTGTCCCGTCAGTCCGCATTCACTGGCAACGTTAACAATTAGCAACACCTGGCCCTGGTACTTCTCGAGCTTGACTTCCTTACCAGCCAGTGTCTTCATCTTGAACTGGAGTGCTTTGGCGACCTTGTCCTTGTCAGCGGCATTCAGGTGACCGGTTAGTAGAATGGCCATCGTGGCCAGGATAGACAGCAGTAAGGTGCGTTTCATAAGAAGATATCCTCTGGTTGGTGAAGCGTATTGTTTAAAAGAGCGGCTGGGGATCTATTGTAAAAGGTGCCAGCAAGCGGAGCAAGAAGCGGTCAGCGTTTGCGAATGAGCTTCCTGTTAGATGGGTCTTTGCAGCCTCGCACGGAGGCTAACCACGTGGAATCCGTCAGCCACGGTGTTTTGTTTCCGTCACTTTCACCGTTTGACCGTGCAACACCGCTTCCAACGCATCACGTGTAAAAGGCTGGCCGGCTCTGCCAAATTGTCCGCGATACCGCAGCACACCTTCCTTGTCGATAACCACAGTCGTGGTGGTCACCTTCGTTCCAAAAATGTCGGCAGCACTGCCAGTGGCATTTAAGGCGATTGGAAGTGTGAGCCCTTTTTCCTTGGCAAATGTGGTTACCTGGTCAGTGGTTTCTCCGTCACTGGCGTCCAGGGCGATGACGGCGGCTTTCCCCTTGTACTGCTGGGCCAGCTGATTCAGGCCTTGGTCTACATCGCGGCAGCTATGACAGAAGGAACACCAGAATGTCAGGACGATCGTGCCGTCGTCGGTTAGTTTCGTATTATTGCGTAGTTGGTTGAGTGTCCACTTTTGGTCGTTAATCGTGACTTCAAAGTCAGGTACCTTGTCACCGATTGAGATTGGTTTGACCGGAACACTGGCTGCTTCGGTCAAATCGTGGTCCGCGGGCTGTGGGGGATCAGTATTCTCGCCTGGAGCATGTTGCCGTGGGGCATGGGGGTGGCTGTGAGCATCTTCACGGGTATGTTGCTGAGTATTGCCAGCATGGTGGCCGTTGACGGTACTGGGCGCCGCGGCTTGCTCGTCGGTGGTCGACTCGTTATTACAGGAAGCAAGTAATAGCACTGAGAGTCCCAGTAAGAGTGTCGTGATGAGTCGCATGGCAGGTGTCTCCGGCAGGGTTTGAACTACTGAAATTCAGTCTATGGGGCAGCAATTGACAAGGCAAGTTGCCAACAGTAGCAATCTCTTCAAGGCAGCTACTATTTTCCTGGGATGGCCTTTGCCTGCGTTTTTAGCTTTTCGACGTTCTCCTGCAGTGCCTTGATCGATGCGGCCAACTCTGGGTGATCGCCACGGATTTTTCCGGAGAGCCATTTGTTTTCCTGCATCTCGGCCAGGATGGCCTCTAATCGTAACAGCTTGCTTTGTACTTGTCCTTTGACATCACCTCGGTAAAGCTCGTCTTCAAATCGTGGCAGATCGACCTGGGCTTGTCGGATTTTTCGGTCCAGGGCTTGCTGTTCTCCCAGTTGTCGCAGCTCCTGCAGTTGTTGTTTGCTCTGGTCTTGCGCTTCCTTGGAATAATTAACGCCCTCGGGGACAGGCCAGTTGTCGGTTCGGAAGGTTGGCATGGGAATCCGGTTGCGGCCAACCATGTTCCCGGTTGGCCAATTGGCCCAGCCGTAACGGGCAGCCACCGGTTCAGTGACGAGATCACTAGTCAGCTCGATGCACCAGTCTCCGTCCAGCTTGGTATGTCGTCCCTTGGCTGGATACCAACGCTGGTCCTTGGCAGCGATGATGAAACCCTTGAAGGCGGCATTTCCCTCGCGTGGACAGGGCAATACTTGCCAGTAGGCCTGCTTGGTCACGTCTTTCCAGCGTTCCCGCACGATCGGATCAATGTCGAAGAAGAGATAGACCTTGTTGTCCTTGATTTTCATTTCGCGATAGGTGTTACCAACGTGCTGAACCGGTTTCTGGTAAACCTTGGCCAGTGCCCAGAGGGAAGCGTATTCTGCAACCGGTAGTTTTTCTGCCGGATGAATGTAGGAGTTGCCGGTTGGGTAGGTGGCAATCATGTCAGCATGGGGATCATCTGCCAGGGCGCGACGCTGAATGTCGCGCACGATGGCATACCCTTCGGCCACGGTGGCCACCTCGGGATCCAGGTCAAAATTTCCCCAGCCTGGCTGGCTGATACAGCCGAACGGCAGGTCTTTTTCACCAAAGGCCTGACGGAAGGATACGGGAACCTTGGGAAAGGTTGATTCGTAGCGTGTCCAGCGCATGAAGTTGTTGTTTTCGCCCTGGTAGTAGAGCACGCCCCGGATGCCGAGGTGGCGGATGGGCATAATGGTGGCGTTGAACAGTCCGGCTGGTGGACTCCAGCCGCTGCGCGGATCCGACGGTTTCTTGGGAAGTCTCAAGCGTGGTTCGGGTTTGCCATCTGTCTTGGCCCTGGCCACGCGCTGCTGGTGTTCCACCTTGGCAGCTTCGACTGACTTTTCCCACTCGGCCATGATCGTGGCCAGTTGTTGAGGATCATCCCAGGCGGCGGTTTCGGCATCGTAGTCGGCCAGCACCCTCTTGATGATTGGGTTGTCGATGTTAGTCAGTTCATCTCGCAGGCACCACGTTTGTCCCAGGGTACCACCGCGGGCCACGTTGATGACGCCAACTGGGACTTTCAAGTAGCGGTGCAGGAACATGCCGTAGAGGTAGGGGACCGCGGAAAATCGTTCGGCAGTTTCGGGAGAACATTCTTGCCAGTGGATGTTTCGGCGGACGTCGTCTAGCGGTTTGTAGTAGGAATCTTCCCAGGCGATATAGCGGAGCCCGGGAAAATCGGCCGAGGCAGCTTCGCGGTCCTTGCGATTAAAGTTGCCCCAGCCCATGTTGCTTTGCCCGGCGCAGACCCAGATTTCACCAATCAGGACGTTTTGCACAGCGACTACGACATCATCGCTACTGGCGATGATCCAGGTTGGTTGAAAGCTTGCCTGGGCAGCTGGAAAACGGACTTGCCAGCGTCCCTCTTGGTTAGCTTTGGCTTGCAGGGTTTGCGTTGGCAGGCGAGGCGGGTTTTGTTCCACGTACTGGATCTTAACGACATACTCGCCATTCTCAGGCACTGCATTGACTCGTGCCTTTGTTTGCTGTTGATAAGCAGTCATCCCCTGCTTACCGACTTGGTGCTGCTGAGTGATCGTGACTGACACGGCAGCGCCTGGTTTTGTCCAGCCCCAGACGGCGATGGGTTTCTGCTGTTGGAGAACCATATTGTCAGTAAATATCTTTGCCAGTCGCAGGTCGCCGTTTTCGGCTGCGCTAAGTGATGCGCCGAGTGGGCCAAGTAAGATAGCAGCGGTAAACAGGATAGATTTCATGAATAGATTCACTTTCTTGCAAAGTGTTCAGCGAGGGATCGGTTTATTGATTTGCCTGTTGCAGACAGTATTTTAAGTTATTACGGAGCGTGCGTTCCCGGGGGAATTGTTCCAGTGCCCGATCATAGATCTTGATCGCCTCTCCCCATTCTTTTTTCTTGATAAATCCACTTGCCCACTGGTTCCAGGTGACCACGGCGTTGCGTGTCAGGTGGCTGTCCCCGGGGAGCGACTTGAGTCCCTGCGTGTAAACGGCAAGGCCCTCGTTCCATTCGGAATTCTTGACATGTGCCTGGGACCATCGATCGCAAACAATGCGGATAAAATGGGTGTGATCCTTTTCCGTCAGTAACTTTCGGCAACGATTGGCTGCTACCAGTGCCTTGGCTGGCTGCTGATCCCGTTGATGTTTTTGAACCACACCCTGCATATAAACCGCAACTGCCACGCGAAGGGTTTTTAATTCCGGTTGTCGGGTCACCCAGTCCGTGAGGTGTTTCTCGGCTGCCAGCGGGCCGTCCTTGGTCCAGGTGTCGCGTGCCAACTCCTGGACGCAGAAACCAATACGTTGCCCCATTTCCCGGTTGTCGATCCCGCTTGTTAGCGCTTTCAAGTAAATTTCTCCTGCGGTCGACCAGTCTTTTTTCTGCTGGTATCCCTCGGCCCATTTGTTCCAGGTGAAGATTAAATTGTTTTTTAACTGGCGATCACCAGGTATCTTTTTCAGACCACGCTGGTAGACATCAACGGCGAGTTCCCATTTATTTTGTTCTCTAAGCCCGGTAGCCTGCATTTCAAAGACAGATCCCACCAGGTCCTGGTAGGTTCCTTCTGGAAGCTGTTTTTGGTGACGATCAAGTAGTGTCTCGGCCAGCTTGAATTGCTTGTCCTTGGCCAATCGAAAAGCAGCTCGGCCCAGGAAGTTCCTGGCGACCTCCTGGACATCACGAATGTCACGAAAACGACGGTTGACGCGTTTCAGCAGGTCCTCGGCGGCCTGCAATCCCTCGTTTGACTCGGTCTGGGAAAGCCATTCCTGGATTGCGAATCCGATGTTGCGTTTGAAATCAATTTCGTCTGGATCGGCCTTCATGGCTCGCTCGAGGATGTCAGCAACCTCTGCGTACTTCTTCTGATCGATGGTTGCGATCGTCCAGCGATTGTAGACGTTGTTTCGCCAGCGTTGGAGTTCTTTTCGTGCGGCGGGTGGCAGTGTTTTTAACCCGTTTTCTGCAAGTTGCAGGGCCTCTGCCCACAGCTTGTCCTGAACCATCTTTTCACCGGGCTGGATAAAAGCATAAGACTGCATCTGCTCAAATCCGCCTTCGGGCAGAGCCTTGGCTGCACGGGCCAGGATAGATAGTGCCGCTTCGCGACGGTCGTTTTCGATCTCGTCTAACGCCCAAGCTTGCCAGAGAGCTTTTTGATTGTGGTGAAATCGATGATCATCCGGTGCCAGATGTAAACCGATCGAGACGACATCCAGCGCCTTCTCGAATCGAGATGCTTTTGACAGGTCTCCGCTCCAGTGGTGAAGCGTGCTCAGGACGTTCTGAATCGCCGAGGGAAACTCGGGATCCAGGCTCAGCGCTCGGAAGTAATCGACCAGTGCGGCCGCGTAGTCCTCGTTTTCACTATGGGTGACGCCGTGGTTGTAGTAGGTGAGGGCCATCAAGCCAATATTAGTCACTTCCCGACGTTTGTCGGCGTGACGATCGGGAATATAGTTGAAACCGGTTTCGCGGGTGAAACGTTCCAGGATACGTGGGTCCCGCGCCGGATTGAAGCCAGCTGCATTGGTTGTTTCCACGTCGGCGTGTTTGGTACCGACGTACTGGATCGAGAAGGCATGATCGGGAACCTCGATGGCTCGTACGTCCAGGCCCAGTCGCAGGGCGACGATATTGTAGAGCGTGGCCGAGGAAACACAGTTGAACTTGCCCGTGTCCAGGATGACAGAAAGATCGGTCTGGTGTTTTTCGTAACCTGCCTTCATCACGTTTGCGTGTAGCCACTTCAGCAACTGTTCGCCCTGCTGGTAAGGCGTAGCAGTATCCTTGAGGAGCTTCTGTGCCTGCCCGGTGATTTGGTCAATCTGGTCCAGGTATTTTTTTCGTTGACCTGCCTCCAGGATGCCGTTGCTTAAGAGAGCGGCCTCCGCCAGTGACCACTGGTCAAGCTTGCCGTCTCCAGCATCCTTGAAAAGACTGGTTTCGTCTGGGTTGATTTTCACGTCCACTGATTTCTGTACGGCAGCCAGGACCTGGAAAGCTTTCGCGGGAGCTTCCTTGAATGCGTAGCGTGTCTGAGGAGGTCCCTGGTGGCCCTGGATATCGATTTCCGCGATGGACAGGGTAATTGGCTCCAGCGGTGTCATGATCCTGACAATGATCCAGTGCGCCGCAGTGGGAGGTAGATCCAGTTGCTGGGCATCACTGGCAGACTTGAGGGTTAGTGACCGAATGGATTGAAATCCCGCCTGGCTCGAAAGCGTGGAAACCAGTACCTCGATGCGAGGTAGCTGTCTTTTTGTTAGGTCACGCGTATTGGCTGTGACCACGAGTTGCTGACACGTTGCCACCGCTGGTAACTGGTAGGTCAGGTCCAATGCGATGCCCGGTTCAAGCTTGATTTCCAGCAGGTGACCGGTTTTACCATCCGTTAAAGGAGCCAGGTCTTGCTGAGTCCCACCGGGAAGAGAGGACGTCACCAGCGTCACGTTTTCCTGGACCAGTAACCCCATTGCTGCAGGATCATCTGCCGCAGCCCCGACCATGACAGGAAGATTTCCTGCCAATAAGCAAATCAGCCAGCAGGGGTTGTTTCGTGGCATAGATGATGCTCCTCGAAGCCAAAGATGGTATCGAACCGGATTATATCCCACGCCGGGCCAGTTGTCGCTCGTTGCGTCACTTTTCGGCAGAGGAAGTTGCCGGGGAATGCTCCTGGGACGGCAAGAGGACGGGTTGCCAGTTCGGGATATCTTGGTCCGCTGGAAAGTAAGGACGTTGAAGATTCTGGAAGGTGACGTTTTTCAGCGTGGCAGGTGTGGGGCCTGGAGTGTCCAGGATAAAGGTTGCCTGGGCAAAATCGCCATAGGCCATTCCAAAGTTCATCGGGTTCTTGGCCACCAGGAACCTGGTGGCAGCGGGCTCGAGTCCCACGGCTGCGAATTGTTCCCCTCCCCATTCGTAGGTGGCAAAGGAAGTGATCAAGACCTGGATGCCACCGATCTGCAGGACAGCTGTTGGTCCCATGTTTCCCACGGTGTCATCCCAGATGCCTCCCTGGTACTTGAATTGACCATCGCTCAACAAGGCAACCTGTCCGGTGACTTCCACAGGTTGTCCCCAGTGGGAATCCAACTGGTGGCCCAGTTGTAACGTGACTTCCTGGCCTTTGCCTGCCTGGTGACAAGCAGCGGCAGCAGCGGGGTCAACGACTGGTACGATCGCTGCTTCCTCGGGTGCCAGTTGCATCAGTGCCTTTAAGGTCCAGGCACTGTCTCCGGCCGCGCCACCGCCACAGCAATCGGCTGTTTCCACCAGCAGCACCGGACCAGCTTCCTGTTGCAACCCACGTTGCACGGCCTCTTCCGCTGAAAAGGTAGGCGGTTCCAGGTCAAAGCGTTTCTGCCAGTATGCGGTGGCTAACTCGTGCGCCAGTTCGGTTGCACGGGCTGGATCATTGTTCGTGATCACGAGGCCACCACCGCCCATACCGGGAAGATCCAGGTAAGGATGCACCAGGAAAACACTGGTTGAGTAAACGGTTCCCTTTCCTTCCGCGGCCTTTGCGATTCGCATGACGTCCGCGAAGGGGCCTGCCCCCTCGGTATTTCCATGAATACCGCTCACCACGACCGGGGCCTTGGCCATGACCATGACAGGATCTAATCGGCCGTCGAGGATGTCGAGCAGTGCGGTGGCGCCACGGATCCCCGTTTCCCAGGCGTCAGCATGTGGATACGTTTCCCAGGCCACGAGGGCATCGGCTGCCGAGATCATCGCTTCCGTTACGTGAGCATGCAGGTCCAGGGTTGCTACGATGGGGACCTGGGGCCCAACCAGCGTGCGCACGGCACTGAGTAAATCACCCTCGATATCACCAACGTCCTCGGCAGCGGCAGCACCGTGCAGGGCCAGGAGGACACCGTCCAGGGCTGGGCCTGCACGGAGCCGGTCGAGCAGATCCTGCTTCAATTGTTGGTAACAGTCTTGCGTGATATGGCGACTGGGACAGCCACTGGCCACGAGCAGAGGATGGATCCGGGCCTGGTTTGCTTCCAGCGTGTGCAGCATCCCTCCCACGGTTCCGCTCTTGTAGGAGAGCATATCCTGGTCATAGGCGAGTTGGCTGCGACGAAAGGTTTCCAGGTCGGCTGGCGTACCGCCGAAATGATTACATTCGATGAAGATGGAGCCAATTGCGATCTGGTGGGACATGATAACAATCCTATTGAGGAAGATATCGGCCGAGGTACCAGCGGACTCAGGGTGCCGTTGATGTCCATGCTTCCTGGCGAGCCATGTAACCCAGGATCTTGACGACCTGTGGGATGTTTTCAGCAACTGCACAGGCAGCGGCATCGATTTCCTTGAGGGCGTGTTGCAGTTCGGGAGGATGAATAACAAGTAACGGTTTCTGCATTGCAACTGCCATGCCGGCGTCGAAAGCGGCATTCCATTGCCGGTACTTGTCACCAAACCGAACGATTACCAAATCAGCCTGGGCCAGCATGGTACGGGTGCGCAAGGCGTTTACACCGGCTCCCTTGCGATCATGCCAGAACGGGTCGCTTTCAGCTCCCAGGATTTCAGCTCCGGTATCATCGCTGGCTGCATGGTCCGTTACCGGTCCCAGGAAGGTAACAGGCAGGCTGGTCGCTGCAATTTCCTCTGCCAGTTCAGTGCGCCAGGTCGTATGGATTTCTCCAGCCAGGTAAACGGTGTAATGCATGGAACGACTTTCAGGAAGGAAAGGAAAAGATCATGGTTTCTCATGATCCCCGCTCGACGGACTTTGAGCAAGTACGAGAGGTTTCCTGCTCAGGTAAAATTTGCGATGGGCAGGGCCGCATGGCGAGGGTGATCATGTTATGATGAGTGGATCAACAGGTAATTGCCTGTTTGTGTTGACCAGGAATCTCAAGCAGGAACAAGAATAATGAGACAGTTGTTTTCTTTTGCGTTGGTTTGGTTGCTCGCCTGTGGATCCGTGTTGGCGGCGGATTCCGGACACCCGAATATTCTCTGGATCACCAGCGAGGATCACGGTCCGGAAATGGGTTGCTATGGCGATTCGTTTGCCACCACGCCACACGTGGATGCATTGGCCAGCAAGGGGATGTTGTTCAAGCTGGGCTGGTCGTGTGCCCCCGTTTGTGCCCCGGCTCGCACGACGATCATCACGGGAATGTATCCGCCCTCGATCGGTGGACAGCACATGCGCAGCATGGTGAACCTGCCGGAAAAGATCCAGTTTTACCCGACCTTCCTGAGAAGCCAGGGATATTACTGCACTAACAATTCCAAGACAGATTACAACGTGAACCAGCAGACAACAGGCTGGAACGAATCGTCTCGCCAGGCGCATTATCGGAACCGGGAATCCGGTCAGCCGTTTTTTGCCATTTTTAATTCTACGGTGAGTCATGAAAGTAAGATCCGCGTCCGGCCTCACGAGAAAGTGCATGATCCGGCCAAGGTGCGCGTACCAGCATATCATCCGGATAATGCCGAGACCCGCCAGGACTGGGCCCAGTACTATGACATCGTGACCCGTGCCGATGCGATTGCCGGGCAGAAACTGGCTGAACTGGACAGGGCGGGGCTCAGCGATGATACGATTGTTTTCTATTACGGTGATCATGGTTCCGGCATGGCTCGTGGTAAACGCTGGCCCTATAACTCGGGGCTCTCGGTGCCGATCGTGGTTTATTTCCCGGAAAAATGGAAACACCTGGCACCCGCGGAATACAAGGCAGGTGGCAAGAGTGATCGCCTCGTCAACTTCGTGGACCTGGCTCCGACGCTGTTGAGCCTGGCCGGGGTCAAGCCTCCCGCCTGGATGCAGGGACATGCCTTCGCCGGTAAACACCAGGTTGCAAAACCGAAATACATGTTTGGTTTTCGTGACCGGATGGATGAACGGTACGACTTTATTCGCACCGTGACCGACGGACGTTACCACTACATCCGTAATTACAATCCCCATTTCATCTATGGGCAGTTCGTGCAATACAATTTCGTGACCCCGTCGACCTCGGCCTGGAAACGAGATTTTGATGCCGGCAAACTGAATGAATCGCAATCGCATTTCTGGAACCTGAAACCGGCCGAAGAGTTGTATGACCTACAGGCTGACCCGGATGAAGTGAATAACCTGGTCGGATCTGCAGGACACCAGGCGATTCTCAAGGAGTTACAGGGTGCCCTGGCCGACTGGTGCAAGGAAATCCGGGATGTCGGCTTCCTGCCCGAGGGTGAGATCCACAGTCGCAGCAAGGGGATGACGCCTTACGAGATGGCTCGTAACGAGAAGCTCTATCCGTTTGACAGGATTTTTGCTGCTGCGGACTTGGCGACCCGGCGGGGCAAAAACGACCTGGCGCAACTCAAGAAACTGCTGCAGGATTCTGACAGCGCGGTCCGTTACTGGGGGGCCATCGGAATCCTTAACCGCGGCCAGGGGACCGTGAAACAGGCTAGTGCGGACTTGGCCTCCGCCCTGGAAGATGATTCCCCTTAC
>JAZADA010000180.1:0-3929 GCA_036124135.1 Planctomycetota bacterium
GCCGATGCAGCGGGTAAGTACGGAAACCTGGACAGCCTCCTGCTCTGGAAAGATGGCAAGCTACTGTTCGAAATGTACAACCGTGGTGGGCGCGTTGATGCGCCACATTATGCCATGTCGGTCACCAAGACGTTGACGTCGGTGACGCTCGCTCGGGCCATGCAGCTGGGAGTGCTGGCGATGGAAGATCTCGACAAGCCGGTGATCAGTTTCATGACGGAAATTGACAGGGCAAAGATCCAGCCAGGTGTCGAGACCATCACGTTGCGAGACGCACTCATGATGAAATCGGGGCTCCGTTTCAAGAACAAACAGTTTGCTCGCACACTGGGGCCCGAGTATGTGAAACAAAAGTATTTCCAGAAGCTCTTCGAGGAGACCGCTCCCGTTACATCCAGGAGTAAGCAATACAAGTACACCGGAACCGATCCGTCGATGGTCATGATGGTCATCGACCTCAAGGTTCCCGGCACGGTGCAGCAATTTATCGCTAGGGAAGTTGCTGGAAAATTCGGTGCCATTTACTGCTGGGAGGACCAGGATTGTGGCCTTCCCAAGTGCGGTGCCGGCAGTAATTTTAGTTCGCGATCCCTCCTCAAGATCGGCGCGGCCATGATCCAGGGAGGCAAGTACCGGGGAGAGCAACTGCTGGCAGCTCCCTACGTTCAGCAGATCATGGATACCGGCAAGGGAAACGGGTATTTCTATTACTTTCATAATCGCAGCAAGCTGTCAGCAGGCAGGAATATTGACTTCATCAGTGGCATTGGCGCCGGTGGCCAATACATGGCAACTTTTCCGGGACGAGGAATCGTTCTCGTTGCCACTGCGGATAACAGGAAAGCAATCGGTCTTCCCCTGCAGGCCGCCCTCGAGCACCTGTTGCCACTGTTCAAGTGAATAGAGCCCAGGTGGGATCGTTCGTGTTGGAAAACAGTTGCAAGAGAAAAGGGCCTTACCATATATTCTTCGGTACGAACGCTGCTGGATTAACCGGAGAGAATTTCCTGGAAGATGGTGCCGTCACGAGGTTACCTGCGATGCCCAGCTCTAAGAAACGTAAATCGGACAAGGAATTAAAAGAAGGACGCCAGCAGCGTCATGCGCTATTGTTTATCTGGAGTATCGTTGGCACGATCGGGATCATGATTGTCCTGTACGGCGAATACAAGCTCAAGCAGGCCCGGGCGAGCGTGGAATGGCCCACCGTTCCAGGACGGATTGTCACATCGGAAGTTGATTCGCACACCGACGATGAGGGACATACCAGCTACTCGTCAGATATCGAGTATGTCTACACGGTCGAGGGAATTGAGTATCAGTCGGATGTGGTGGTACTCGGTGGACATGAATATAACGTACACCATACCGTAGGACGTTACCCCGTCGGACTCGCGGTGAAGGTGGCGTATGATCCTGGAAAGCCCCGTCGGGCGGTGCTGGAGCCTGGCGTTGAATCGCGTGCCAAGCAGATGCTGGGTTTTATCATGCTGGCGGGCTCCCTGTTCATGGCAACCCTCATCAATTTCCTCCTCCGCCTGGCCATGCAAGAGGAAAGGAACTTGCTGGACAAGATCTTGATTCTCACGTTCAAGATCATCTTTTTCCCGGTGATTGTTTGCAAGGGAAATGTCTGGGCGATGGCTGGCATGGTCGGATTGGCGGCATGGATCATATCGCTTGAATTACATCCGGTCCTAACTATCGGGGCATCGCTGTTCGCTGCTTTTAACGGTCTTATACTGGTTCTGTTGTTGTGGGTGCATTTCCTGGGATGGTTGCAAGGTCTCTTGACCAAAGACTGATCGTCGTGCAGCAAGGTAGGGACACTACAGTTGCCTTGTTCACCTGGTGGGTCAGATTACTTCAGGTTCCGGAACCGTGCGGTCATTAATCACATTCCCTGTATTGAGTGTGCCGGCCGGTTCAAACAGGATTACCTGGCACTCTGCCCTGGCGACCGGTTTGTGCTCAACTCCACGCGGAACAACGAGCAGCTCTCCTGGATGTAACGTAACCACCTGGTCCCGCAGGTGAATTTCGAGACAACCCTCGAGCACCCAGAAAAGTTCATCTTCCTGCGCGTGAAAGTGCCATTCGAATTCTCCCAGCAGCTTGGCGACCTTGACCTGCTGGTCGTTCAGTTCTGCAATTACCTTGGGTGACCAGTGTTGTGTGAAAGAGGATAGCTTTTGCTGTACATTAACTTTTTGCATGTCGCAGGTTCCTTGAGCCAACAACTGTCGTGTATCGTGAATATTTCAATTGAATGTTGGCCAATCGAAGCGTGCCAGGACTTTTTTGCAGTCTGACCTATCGATAAAGATAGGCAGGCTGGGAACTGTCAATCTGATGAGCGAGGCCTATGGTCATGTTACGTTACCCTATTCCATTTGCAATTGCTGGCTTGCAAACAGGGGGTATTTCATCACACCGTCCGGGGATTCGCATCAGTCCTGAAAAGGTTGCAATCGAAAGTCTTCCAGAGCATACTTGCAGCGACGCGCATAGACTCTTTCATCAGGTTGTGCTGGTCAGGCTTCGTTGACTCGTGAATTCAAAGTGCGCTCGTCAATTAATACTCGGCTGGCTGAGGGTGTACGGTGACTGTGATCCTTGCAAATCAGGCTCCCGGGAAGATCGATCTTCCCTAAAAGAGAGTGGTGGAGTATTTTCTACATCAGCCTGCAGAACACTTAAACTCAAGAAGATCCTTCCTCGCGGGAAGGGCATGGTTTTCAAAATATGGTCAACCGCTCGAATGTCCTGGAAAAAATCCGCCGCGCAGGTGTTGTGGGAGCTGGAGGCGCAGGTTTTCCCACTTATAAAAAGCTGGATGCTTCGGTCGATTGCATCATCGCTAACGGGGCCGAATGTGAACCGCTTCTGCAAAAAGACCGGGAAACGATGGTGCGCGATGCGGCCGAGATGTTCCGTGGTTTAAAGCTGATGCAGGAGCTTACCGGAGCGTCACGGATCGTGATTGCCGTCAAGCGTAAGAATGAAGACATCGCAGAGAACCTCGCAGCTGAGGCTGAGCGTGAGGGAATCGAGTTTTTTGTTTACGAGGACGTCTATCCAGCAGGCGACGAATTCGTGTTGGTCTTCGAGATCACGGGGCGTCAGATACCGCCGGGAGGCCTGCCGCTGGATGTCGGATGTGTGGTCGACAACGTGGAGACGATCGTGAACCTGGCTCGCGCCATGGATGGCACACCGGTGATGGACAAGTACGTCACTGTCTGTGGAGCCGTCGAGAATCCGCTCACGACCGTGGTCCCCGTGGGTACGCCGATGATCGATTGCGTGAAGCTGGCCGGTGGGGCAACGGTAGACAACCCGGTGGCACTGACTGGTGGCCTGATGATGGGGGGATCGACGACCGACCTCTCCATTCCTGTGACCAAGATTATCGGTGGTGTCATCGTATTGCCCGAGGACCACTACCTGTTTCGTCGCAAGACACAGTCCAAGGAGACCTATACTCTGATTGGTCACGGCCAATGCGATCAGTGTTCGCTTTGCACGGAACTATGCCCTCGGTACATCCTGGGCGACCCGATTCAGCGACTCATGGTGATGCGGTCACTGCTCATGACCGGCGATGACAAGGAGCGAGGCAGCCTCTGGGCCCAGTATTGCTGTGAGTGTAATGTATGCTCGTTGGTTGCCTGCCCCGAGATGCTCGACCCGGCGCGCATTTGCGTCGACGCTAAGGCACTCCTGCGGGAAAATGAGATGAGTCGTACGGAAGATGAGTTGGAGACGCTCATGCGTCCGCCACACCCGGCTCGCAAGGGGCGTGAATTACCGATCCAGACACTTTACCAACGCCTGGGTCTCACCCCCTACGATCGCAAGGCGGAATTCGTACAAGCAGAATTGCACCCGGAGCTGGTGACGATTCCGCTCAACGCCCACATCGGCCG
>JAZADA010000181.1:0-5018 GCA_036124135.1 Planctomycetota bacterium
GCCTCTCTCTACTTTTGCGTAGCACCTGCGCGTGACGCCACGCGACCCGTAGGGGAGTGGAACCAGGCCAGGATCATCTGCCAGGGCACCGTCATTCAACACTGGCTCAACGGAGAAAAAGTAATCGACTTCGATTATACCGACCCGAAATATGCCTCCCACGTGAAACGCTTGGCCTTACGAGGCGGCAAGATGGATGCCCGTGGTCGCAACCTCATGCTCCAGGATCATGGCGACCCCGTCTGGTATCGTGGATTCAAGTTACGCACGCTGCCTGCAGGTGAAAAACTGGACCGCAAACCCGTCCAGGAACAAAAGATGTCGGCGGCGGCTCTCAAGAAAGAACAGGAAGTACTCAGCCGATTCAAGAAGTAACGCTGCCTGGACTGCCAGGGTCGACTCCCTAGAGGTTCAGGTGCTTCGTGGTAGTCAATTCCGCCTCGATGGTACGTGGCCCCGTTCGCCGACCAGGCCAATCCGGTTTATTGTCGCGCCGCCACTTCAGGTACCCATCCGTAGTAGGCTTGTCGGACAGTTGCAGACGCACTTTCATTGGGAAGGAAGCCTGGTAGGGTTTTCGCATTCCCGACTGCTGAACCGCCTGTCTCGCCCCAGCGAGAATCCGTGGTAGCGTAACCTCCGGTGCCAGGAGCTGAACCTGCCCCGTCGTCGGTCTGACGGACTTCACCGCAACCGTTACCACACCATTTCCCAGTAGCTGGCGAACCTCGCGACACAGGCCGGCACATCCAGTTGCCATGACGATGGGAACCTTATGATCATGGCCGGACACGATCGCATACACCTGGACCTCTCCTCCCTCCTGGTCGTTAAACCAGTAACGTCGACGACGGGCGCTGGACCAGGTATGTGCCAACACCCCATCCCGGGCTCCCTCCATGGCATGAAACCCAACCAGTAAAACACCGGCAAAGCTGCTATCCAGGCCACTCAACAGGGGGCCACCTGGCGGCAGGATACGAGCACGCCTGTCGATCTTCTCCGGGAACAGGTTCTTATCACGGAACCCATCGTCCTTGACGTAAACCTCGTCTGCTCCACCGGCAAAACATCCTGCCACGGCAGCATTCACATCATCGGTAACGAGTTGACGATAGCGAGCCAGGGCTGGTGAATCACGTTTCAGGTTACGTGCCCAGTATTCGTTGACACCGGTAGGCCCCTCCGAATCGACTGCAATATAAAAACGCAACGGCTTACCATCCCGTGCCTTTTTACCATTACCTGGCTGCGAGATTTGCGCCCACCCCTGGCTGATGAAAGACTGGATCAACAGCAAGCCCAGCAACCACGTTCGCAGTCGACGATGCATTCGACTCTCCCCACGGAAAACCTTTTTCAGCTAGACGGCTTCAGCAACCACCGGATTGGTAAGGGCACCAATCCCCTCGATCTCGATCGTGATCTCGTCGCCGTCCTGCAGGTACACGGGCGGCTTCCGCGCGGCCCCAACCCCATGGGGAGTTCCTGTAAGGATCACGGTGCCTGCGGCCAGCAAGGTACTGCCACTCAGAAACTCGATCAACGTCGGAACATCAAAGATCATGTCATCTGTGTTCCAGTCCTGCATCACCTCGCCGTTGAGAATTGTCTTGATGCCGAGATTATTTGGATTGGGAATCTCATCAGGGGTTACCAGGCAAGGTCCCAGCGGCGCAAACGTCGCGAACGTCTTTCCACGACACCATTGACTCCCCCCCTTTTGCATCTGCCAGTCGCGTGCGCTGACATCATTGGCGCAGGTATAGCCCAGCACGTAATCAAGTGCCTCGTCCTTGCTGACGTTATGACAGTCACGTCCAATCACCACGGCCAGCTCACATTCGTAATCCACTGCATCGCTGGGCAACTTGCGGGGCAACACGATCGCATCACCTGGATTCTGTACTGCACTACTGGTCTTCATGAACAGCACAGGATATTCGGGGATCGCCTGTCCACCCTCTTCAGCATGCTTGCGATAATTCAGTCCGATACAGAGGATATCCCTGGGCGTCACCGGGGCCAGCAGTTTACTGACCTCAACCACCTCTCCACTGTCCTCGATTTCACCCCGCAGGTCTCCGTTAACCCGTGTCACAGATCCATCTGCTTGCTGCACCCCGTGCAGCACGGTTCCTGATACATCTTCAAATCGCACGATTTTCATGGTTTCTTCCCTATCACAATAGTTTCCTGTTCCGCACCATTTTCTCACCAGCGGCACTCGGCAGCAAGGGGGAGCGACGAATCGCATTTCGCTACCAACTGCTTTATAATGTAGCCACACTGATCGACCAGCGATTCTCTTTCCACCCCTGCGGGACGCCAAGCCATGGTTTCAATTCGCGACTGGACTGTCTTTTTCGTCTCTACGATGCTCGTGCAATGCGTGGCTGCGGCACCTCCCCCGTCTCTCACACTGGAAGTCGACGCTGGGCGTTATCTCCGCGAGAACACTCCCGTCAGCATCGCGCTACCGACTGAATACAACGAGACTTCGAATTTCCGGCTGACACGTTTAAGCGACAACGCCACCGTTCCCATTCAACGGACTTCAGCCCGAAGCAACGTACAACTTTTCTGGATCCTGCAAGAAACGCTCAAGGCGGGCGAGGTACGCCGCTACCAACTGGGTCCGCAACCAACCTCGGCAACAAGTAACCCGCAGGTTACCTGCCAGGTCGACAAGCAGCATGTGATCGTTAAGGTCGGAAAACTTCCTGTCCTGCAATACAACCATGCTGTCATCGAGGCGCCGAAACCACTCGACAGCAAGTACCGACGCAGCGGTCATATCCACCCCATTTACAACCCGGCGGGGCAATCTTTAACGGATGATTTTCCGCCGGACCATGCCCATCAGCATGGCCTCTTTTTCCCCTGGGTGCGCACCAAGTATGGCGAACACCCTATCGACTTCTGGAACCAACTGGGGGAAACGGGCCAGATTGAACACGTCAAGTTTCTTCACAAGGGACTCAGTGGCAATGTCTTTGGGCAATTCACGGTTCAATTGACACACACCGATATTACCGACAAGCAACAGCCGGCCGTCGTACTTTGGGATACCCGGCTAGTGCGTGTTTTCAACCTGCGGGATTATTTCCTGTTTGACCTGGAATCGTACCAGACCTGTTTCACGGAAACTCCGTTGCTGGTCAAGAAATACCATTACGGTGGCCTGGCGATTCGCGGAAATCGCCAATGGTTTAAAGAACAAACCGCGGGTCGTGTTCGCACCCTGCTCGAGTCAAAACCAACTGCTCAGCAGGTAGCTCAATTTCCAGTTCCACGAAACTACCTGACCAGTGAAGGCAAAACCTGGTTCGACGGGAACGAAACACGCGCTCGCTGGGTGGAAATGCATGGCAACATCGACGACCAACCGGCTGGTATCACCCTGATGTGCCATCCAGGCAATTTCCGTGCCCCACAGCCGGTTCGCCTGCATCCACACAAGCCTTACTTTTGCTTTGCACCCATGCAACTGGGCGATTTTGAAATCACGCGCGGTCGCGTTTTTGCTTCCCGCTACCGCTTTTATGCCCACAGTGGTCCGGTTGATGCCAAAGAATCAGAACGGCTCTGGCAGGATTACGCCGAACCGCCCAGGGTGCGTATTGTCGCAGTCGGCCGCTAGGCCTCTTGCTGCAGGAATTGCCGCACAACCTGCAAGAACCGTTCCGGTTCATCCTGGGAAACCATGTGGCTGCTGTTCGCAAACAACTCCAGCTGCGCCTGAGGAATTTTCTCGGCAATAAGTTGCGACTGGGATGGTGGACAGATCCAGTCATGGGCCCCGGCCAGGACCAGCGTGGGACAGCTAATGGATGGAAGTTGCTCGATGAAATCAAACGTTTCCAGGAAACCACCGAACCCCTGGTTCAACTGCTGGTAGTTACGGATCCCACGATGCCATCCCTGCTCATGCTTTTCCGCGTCAAACTTAACGGCGTACATGGGCCCCATGACCCGGTAATACTCCTGCAATTGTTCTTCGTTTTCAAAGCTGGCATTCCACAGCCACTGGCAAACACGTTTCTGTTCTGCCGTTCCGCGTTCTTCCAGGATCGCCTGGGATTCCTCCATGAACCGGTAACTCGGTGCCGTGACCGAGAGAATCAGTCTCTCCAGACGGCCTGGAAATTCGATCGCATATCCTTGCGCAACCATGCCACCATAGGATGAACCAAGCACGCATATTTTTTCCAGTCCCAGGTAGTCCCGCAACGCATCCACATCACGCACATTTTGCTCCAGTGTGCAGGTAGCGGGATCATCCACGCGACTGCGCCCGGAACCACGGTGGTCCACGTAGACCAACTGCGCCACGTCACGCAATTCGGCCACCCTGGTCTTGAAACTGGAGTGATCTCCACCGGGACCACCGTGCAGCAGGAAAACGACTGGCCGCTGAACCATTCGATCGGGTTCAGCGACCAGGCCCATCCCATCCACGTCAAAGTAGATATCAGCACCGTCCAAGCGTGCATGCATGATGTCACCGTCTTTCTACCAGGCGTTTCCAGCGTTACTCACCCAGCAACTTCGCCACCGTGCTTTCGATGGATGACGCCCAGATCTCGTAACACTGCGGGCTCAAGTGCAGCAGATCCGGCATGATGTCCCGCGAGAGTGTTTTATCCCTGGCAAGGAACTTGTCCCCAATGTCCAGGTAATGAACCTGCTTACCATCTGCCAACTTGGCCATCCCCTGGTTTGCACCCTCATTCACCTTGCGGCGTTTATCGTTGGCATCCTTTCCACGCGGAAACACGGCCAGGATCAAGACCTTCGTCTTGGGAGTCTTTTTCTTTAACTGGCCAACAATCACCTCGACACCCTCGGCAATTTGTGCCGAGGTATTGTTGCCGGAATTATTAGTTCCAATCATGATCACTGCCAGCTTTGGACTAATCCCCTTCAGGTTCCCGTTATCCAGTCTCCAGATCACGTGCTGGGTTCGATCTCCACCGATACCAAGATTGACCGTATTCCGTTTCCCATAGTACTTC
>JAZADA010000182.1:0-5643 GCA_036124135.1 Planctomycetota bacterium
CCCGATCGTCCCGTTTTCTCGACACGTCCATTCGTGGCCCGGGCATCAACAATGATGACACGATAGTAATACTTGGTATCGGCCTTCAGTCCCTTGAGCAACGCCCAGCCGGTATTATCGTGTGCCAGGCTGGTCGTGACAGGTTCACTTTCCTGGTCAAGGACTGCCGATGTCAATCCATAACGCACGACAAACTGACCACTGCGACGGGTGCGAGCCCAGACGCCCACGTGGTGACTTCCCAGCCGGCCCAGGATGGGTCCATGAGTCACGTGATTCACCGATTCATACTGGGGTTGCGCCGAGACATCGGCCACGCAGACCACCAGGCCAAGTGCCATTACCAGGGCCAGTCTTACACATTGAATCATCACATCTCCTCCTCCAGGGAACCTCTTCGAATGGTTTGACCAACACGCTTTCACTAATCCACCTCGACACAGGATTCCTGCCAGCGTTTCCCCTGCCACGAATCACGTCTCTCCCATTCCTCTTGCACCGCGGTCCGGATCGCGGACTTGTCTGTACACCAGGCTGGGCCGACCAGGTAATCGGGCGGCGCATCACCGGAAATACGCTCCACGACCATGCCCGGGGGCAGCAACTCCAGGAAATCAATGAGCGTTACCACGTAATGATCTCGATCCATTAATTCAACCTCACCACTCTGGACCTGTTCCGCCAAGGGCGTATTACGAACAGCATACAGGTTGTGAATCTTGACTGCGTCAAAGCCGAGACGGGCAATCTCATTCGCAGTCCCCATCATATCATCGTGAGTCTCGCCCGGTAGCCCCAGCATCACGTGTGCACAAATCTCGAATCCGCGACCACGACTCCGTTCCATCGCTTCCACGGATACGGCATGCCCATGCCCCCGGTTCATCCACTCGAGTGACTTGTCATGCATGGTCTGGAGACCATATTCCACGGAGAGATAGGTTTTCCCTGCTATTTCCTCGAGCAGTTCCAGTACGTCATCCGGAACGCAATCGGGTCGCGTGCCGATGGCCAGGGCAATCACGTCAGGATGCGACAACGCATCCGTATAAACACGACGCAGTACATCCACGTCTGCATAGGTATTGGTAGCAGGCTGAAAATAGGCCATGAAATGATCGCAGCGATAGCGTCTTTTCAGCCCCTGGATTCCATGATCGATCTGATCATGAATAGCCTGTCGAGGGATGCGGCGACTGGGGCTAAAGCTGCGATTATCGCAAAACGTGCAACCACCAATGGCAACCGTCCCGTCGACATTGGGGCAAGTGAAGCCGGCATCGATACTTACTTTCTGGACGCGATATCCAAACTTATCCCTCAAAAAGGCATTGTACGAAAAGTACCTCAAGCCCTGAGAACGCCAGTCGATTTGGTTATTCACCGCTGCCACCCGCGAAAAATATTCCGTTGACTCGTTCCTATCACTTAACTAAACTAACGCCAGACGCCGAAACGATTAATAGACGTTCCTGGCTCGACCTCTCACACCCTCCAGCGTCCCATACGCTGAGCCCCCAAGACTACAAACCCAGCATCTTAAGGCACCTTGCTGCCCTTCACAAGAGACAACGACATGTTCGGCAAACTCATTCCTCAGGGTGGTGGTGACCCCATCCCCTTGATGAAAAAAAAATTATTGATCGGGCGTCGCGAGAGCTGCGACGTCGTCTTGCGATTTAGCAACGTATCTGCACACCACTGCCAACTGGTCATAGAGCATGGTTACTGGTTTGCCAAGGATCTGAACAGTCGCAACGGAACGCGGGTCAACGGCAGCCGCATCGAACGAAAACGGCTCGATCCCGGCTGCATCCTGCGAATTGCCAAACATATCTACGAGGTTGAGTATTCCCCGACGGAACTGGGAGCGCAAGGACCACCGCCACCCGATGAAGAGGTTTATGGCCAGATCCTTAATCGATCCCTGCTGGATCGAGCTGGTCTTACCAGTCGCGAAACGCCAGAGCGCAGCACGCGACCAGCCGCCGTGCCCCAGGACGACCTGACTGACAGCTAGTGGTCAGGAGCAGTCCAGCCAATCACTCCGGGGCTTATCTGGGCAATCGGGTTGTTCTCTGTTAAATTCAATGACATCACCTTGATGCAACCGTTGACTTTATCTACAGAGGCCCACCCATCATGACCGGTTCTGAAAACACTGAGAACGCGAAACTGGTACACACCGTGTACTTCACGCTTCACGAACCCACTCCCGAAAACACCCAGCAACTACTGGGAGCCTGCCAGCACTTTCTTACGGATCATCCAGGCACGGATTATTTTGCCGTGGGAACGCGGGTTGGCGACCTGGAGCGTCCTGTCAACGACAACCAGTACCATGTCAGCCTGCATGTGCACTTTGCAGATCGCGCCTCGCACGATCAATATCAAACAGATCCACGTCACCTGCAGTTCATCGAAGAGAACAAGGCAAACTGGGCCCAGGTCCGTGTCTTTGACTCCTACCTCGCCTAAAGGGGCCGGGCCCCAGGAGAGCTGTGTCGGAGAGCTATGTCTCTGACCGGGGTTTATCCAAACCACCCCTTCTTGGTATATGCCTTGACCGCATCTTCCCGGGTCTTGTGAATGGAGAAGATCTTTTTCAGTTTCATGACCTGGAAAATCTCTCCGACAGCGTCACCGATATTACAGAACTTGACGTTGATGCTTGCGCCGTCACATTTCTTCTGGAAACGCAACAACGCACCCACCATGGCAGAGGACATGAAATTGAGGCCCGTGAAATCGACCAGCACGCGCCCCTTCCCAGCCAAGCCCGTGGCTTCTTGAAGATCCGCATCAATTTGCGTAATCCGTTTATCGTCCGTGATCTTGCGATCCACGAAAGACAATACCAACAGGTCCTCGTCTTCGTGCAATTCAATGCTTTGCATATTTTCTCGCTCTCACACTGGTCACGGGTTGACCGGGGGTCCACATCCCCCCCGAAACACCTATTACCATAGACTAACCACTGTTGGCATTACTTTCAACAAACAGACCAATAAGCACTCCGCTGCAGCCACCCAAAATACACTTAAAAACAAGCTTTTTCGGCTCATCTCACCAGGACCCATTTTCACTTCCTGCAAGCTGGAAACAAACGATATCGACATTTCCTGACTAACACGGGAGAATCGAGCCTTGTCAGTGCAACCCGTCACCCCTGATTCCTGGCAGGTCCTCGTCCTGTGAATGCCCCGCATCTCACCCCCTATCAAGAATCCGACGAGCCACCTCAGGGGCGCACTCTAAGCGACAATGCGCGACTTCGTGGTATCACGCTGTGTTCCCTTTATTTCGCCCAGGGACTTCCCTGGGGATTCATGACTGCAGCTCTCACGACACACCTGGCCGAAAAAGGAATGACCGTCAAGGAAACGGGATGGCTTCTTTCCATGTCCACGCTTCCCTGGACTTTCAAACTCGCCTGGGCACCCATCATTGACACCCTCACCGTCCGCAGCATGGGGCGTCGTCGCCCCTGGATCTTGATAGCCCAACTGATGATGGCTGTCACCATGCTCACCCTCGTTTCCCTTGGCAACCTCGGAGAACAATTCACGCTGCTGGGCTGGATGTTTTTCCTTCACAATTGCTTTGCATCGCTCCAGGATGTCTCAACAGATGCCCTCGCTATCGACATTCTGCAACCTCACGAACGGGGGCGTATCAACGGACTGATGTGGGGCTCCAAGATCGCAGGGGTGGGTGTTGGAACAGCAGCCATCGGCACTTTGCTGGCCCGTACCAACCTCGAGTTTGCCCTGCTGGTACAGACCAGTATCCTCCTGATCATCATGCTGCTACCACTCTACTTCCTGGAACGTCCCGGTGACAAACGATTTCCCTGGAGCCGCTCACCAGAGGTCACTTCTCAACCAGGTCGCGTGATGCTGCATCCTGCACGGAACTTCCTCAAGGGTCTCGCAAACTACTTTGGTGGCCTACGGAAAGGACTTTCCGTCCAATGCGCTTGCATGGCCGTCATTTTTACAACGGTCATCCATGTTGGCCAGGGAGTCAATACGACACTTATCCAGCCACTTTATACCCAGGATCTGCAATGGACCGCCGAACGCTATGCCCAGATCGATGGCACCCTCGGTATGCTGGTCCAGTTCCTGGCCGCAATATTGGGAGGTTACCTGGGCGACCGTTTTGGCCAGCGCACCTTCATGGTGATTGGATACACGGCTTTTGCCGCGATGGCTGCCACATTCGGCATCTGCGAATCTTACTGGACGACCACCTGGTTCGCTACCGCCTACCTCGTTGCGGCCCCTGCCGCCCTGGCGATGGGTACGGTAAGCGCCTTTTCCCTTTTCATGAGAATTTCCTGGACACGGGCAGCGGCAACCATGTTCACGTCGTACATGGCGCTACTCAACGTGGGAGACACCATCGGAAAAGGACTGTTGGCCAGTTACCTGAAAGACTCGTACGATTACCCTACCTGCTTTTACCTCGTGGGTTTGACCAGCATCATCCCCTTGGTCCTGTTGCTCTGGATGAATCCTCGAGACGTGGAGCGAGCCAAGCAAGCGGAAGAGGGCGTGATCGATCCACTCCCCACCTGATTCCCGGTGATTACGCGCGACAGGAATCCACGCCCAAAGAAAAAGGGCTGCCAGATCGTAATCCTGGCAGCCCTTTTGAAAACATCTGGAACAAGCGACCGAAAGGGCCGCAGGTTCGCTACTTTTTCGGCGCTTCTTCACCTGGCTTTTCGGTAAAGTAGCGGGCGATGATACCATCAATCTGGCCACCGATACGCGACTTGGGAGCCAGCTTCTTGGCCTGCAGGAGCAGGTCCTTGGCTTCCGTCATTTGCTTGGCCTGGAAATGGGCGAACGACTTGGCAAACAGGACTTCCTGAAGCACCACGCCGCTCGGCTTGTACTTGGTAATCAGGCCATCGAATGCCTTGATCGTTGCGGCCGGTCCAGCTCCCTGCGAGCTTCGTCGGATCTTGGCGATCTCAGCCTTCACCACGGTTGCCTGCTGAATGCCCTCGTACTTGCCTTTCAGACCCGCACTATTGTCAGCGTCGAGGCCAATAATTTCCTTGACCGTATCTGCATAAACAGAAACTGCCAATTCCGTATCAATGACGCTAATGGCCTGATCCAGGAACTTCGCCTTGGCGACGCCCTCGGCATCCGCGGCCTTGGCAAATGCCTCGTCACGAGTGGCACGGATTTTATTCTTTTCATTCAGGGTTTTTACATAGGCTTCTGCAGCGTTGCCTTCTCCCGGCGCTCGATAGCCAACCATCTTGGCAAACGGACGACCTTGCTCATCCGCCAGGATGATCGTGGGTACGCCAGTTACCTTGTACTGGGCAGCCAGCTTGGGATACTGTGCTTTTTCTGCGTCAGTCTGCTTGGACTTATCTCGAGGATTGTCCAGTTTCAACAGGATGAAGTTCTTGGGGGCTTCCGTTTTGAAAGCTTCCTGGGTCAGGACATTCTTGGCCAACGCCTTGCAGGGCGGGCACCAGTCAGAACCAGTGAATTCCATGAAAATGGTCTTCTTCTCTTTTGCAGCAGCCGCCTTGGCTTCTTCAAAACTGACCAACCAACCTTTTTCGGCAGCGACTGCATTCGGGGCCTGTGCCAGCAAAACGCCAAGCATCAG
>JAZADA010000183.1:0-3932 GCA_036124135.1 Planctomycetota bacterium
TTACCGAGATCTACGACTACCTGCGTGTCTTGTATGCTCGCGTGGGACAGGGTTATTGTCCACGTTGCCAGGATCCTATCACGGCGCAGAGTCGTGAGCAGGTCCTGGCGCAGATCCTGCAGTTGCCCAAGGGGACTCGTTTCACCGTCCTGGCTCCAGTCATCAGCAGCCAGAAAGGTGAGCATCGCGACTTGTTTGCCGATTTGTTGAAGCAGGGGTTTTCACGGGCTCGCGTGGATGGCCAGGTTTACCAGCTCGCGGAAGTTCCAACGCTGGATCGTCGTATGCGTCACGATATTGATGTCGTGGTGGATCGCTTGGAAATCAAGAATAACCTCCGTCCCAGGTTGGCCGAGGCCGTGGACCTCGCACTAAAAACCGGACAGGGAATCCTGGTGATTTCTGTCGAAAACCCAGCGAGCGAAGCAACGACGAAGTCGACACGTAAAACCGCGCGTCGTGCCACACAGGCTGATTCGTCTGCCAACACCGATCAGATTTTTTCTGTGCACTACGCTTGTAACAAGTGCCAGGTGAGTTTTGCGACACCGACTCCCCAGTTGTTTAGTTTCAATAGTCCGCAGGGAATGTGCAAGGAATGCGATGGCCTGGGGCAGTTGTTTTCATTCGATGCTGACTTGCTGGTTCCCGACCCGTCGTTGTCATTTAAACAGGGCTGCTTTGAGCTGCTGGGAAAATGGAAAAAGTTGGGACGCTGGCGCCGCCATATCTACCAGGGGGTGGCTGATACGGTGGAACCGTCGCGCAACTGGGATGCTGGCTACCTGCTGGAAACAGCCTGGCAGGACCTGGAATCAGCAGCGCAGGATGTCTGGTTGTGGGGTGCCGGTGAGCAACACATCACCTTTACCTGGAGATCCGGTTCATCACCCATGAAGTACGGGGGAGAATTCCAGGGGATTGTTCCGGACCTGATGTCTCGCTACCGGGCCAGCAAGAGTCGTCCCCAGCGCAGGCAGTTAGAACGTTACATGCGCACGATTGTTTGTCCCGAGTGTAGCGGGCAGCGACTGGTAAAGCAGGCACGGGCTGTTACGATCACGAGCGCGGTCGAGCGTTTTTCGGATAATCCCCAGCGTTCCCTGCCCGAGATCTGCCAGCTGTCAGTTCGTGAAGCGTTGAACTTTTTTGACCAGTTGGATTTCAGCGAGACCGAGGCCATCATCGCCGATGAAGCGGTGCGAGAAATTCGTGGCCGACTGGGTTTCCTGGTTAACGTGGGACTCGATTACCTGACGCTGGACCGAACGGCGCCCACGCTCAGTGGTGGTGAATCCCAGCGCATTCGCCTGGCCGCCCAACTGGGATCCGGCCTGGTCGGGGTGCTCTATATCCTTGACGAACCTTCCATCGGTTTGCATGCGCGTGACAACCAGCAGTTACTGGGGACGTTGCAACGGCTGCGAGACCAGGGAAATACCGTGGTGGTCGTTGAACATGATGAAGAGACCATGAGAGCTGCGGATCATCTCATTGACTTCGGTCCTGGGCCGGGAGTCCGGGGGGGCGAGGTGGTGGCTTCCGGATCGATTGATGACGTGATGAAGTCGACAGCGAGCGTGACGGGACAGTACCTGGCCAGCAAGCGTGAAATTGCCGTACCGACTCAACGACGTCAGCCCGGGGAAGATTGGTTGCAGATTCGGGATGCTGCTCATAATAACCTGCGCAACCAGGATGTTGCGATTCCACTGGGAACGTTCACCTGTGTGACAGGAGTCTCCGGTTCCGGGAAGAGTTCCCTGGTGAATGATATCCTGGTGGAAGCCTTGCGGCGTGACCTGAACCAGGGCGTCGGAAATCCTGGCACGCACGCAGCCATGGAAGGCCTGCACCTGCTCGACAAGATGATTGCGATTGACCAGTCACCCATCGGTCGGACGCCGCGATCCAATCCGGCCACGTACATCAAGGTGTTCGACGACATTCGCCAGTTATTTGCTCGCTTGCCAGAAGCAAAACGACGTGGCTTTGGTCCGGGACGATTTAGTTTCAATGTCGACCAGGGCCGCTGTGAAGCCTGTAATGGAAACGGTACGAATCGATTGGAGATGGATTTCCTGGCGGATGTTTGGGTGACCTGTCCGATTTGCCAGGGCCGACGCTTCAATCGAGAGACCCTGCAGGTGAAGTTCAAGGATTACACGATCTCGGATGTTCTGGAGATGGATATCCAGCAGGCACTGGAGTTGTTTGAGAATGTTCCCAAGGTGCACCATAAGCTCCAGACACTGCGTGATGTAGGGCTGGATTATATCAAGCTTGGACAACCATCCCCCACTCTCTCTGGTGGAGAAGCTCAACGTATCAAGCTGGCGCGTGAATTGACCAAGAAAAGTACCGGGCAGACCATCTACGTACTGGACGAGCCGACCACCGGTTTGCATTTCGCTGATATCCAACTGCTGCTGAAAGTGTTACATGGGTTCGTGGAAGCAGGTAATACGGTCCTGGTGGTCGAACATAATATTGATGTCATCAAGACCGCAGACTGGATTATCGACCTGGGGCCGGAAGGAGGTGCGGGGGGTGGCACCCTTGTGGCCGTGGGGACCCCGGAAGAGGTCGCCGAAGAAACAGCTTCCTACACGGGCCAGGCCCTGCGACCGGTACTTGGTCTGCCGGCCCGCAAATCGGTAGCGACCGCTGCCAGGAAAACGCGGAAAGCGAAAGGGGCCAGTCGCACACGCTCATCCGCGGGTACGCAGATGATCCGTGTTCGTGGTGCCCAGCAACACAACCTGAAAATGGTAGATGCAGAAATTACCCGTGATGAAATGACCGTGTTCTGTGGTCCCAGTGGCAGTGGCAAGAGTTCCCTGGCGATGGATACGATTTACGCCGAGGGACAACGTCGCTACGTGGAGAGCCTGAGCGCGTATGCAAGGCAGTTTATCAACCAGATGCAGAAGCCACGGTTGGAACATATCGAGGGACTCTCGCCGGCTATTGCGATTGAACAGAAAAACCTGGGCAACACTCCCCGCTCGACGGTTGGGACGGTCACTGAAATCTATGATTACCTGAGAATCCTGATGGCCCGATTGGGGACGCCCCATTGTCCGGCCTGTAATGTCCCGGTCGGTATGCAGACGGTTGACGAAATCGTTGACAAGGTGCTTGCTGAGCCTGCCGGAACACGGCTGTACCTGATGGCGCCCCTGGACCTGGACCAGGTCTCCCGGGTGGAGTTGTTGTGGGAGGAAATGTTAGCGGCAGGGTACATACGGGTCCGCCTGGATGGTGAGACTTACTCGCTGGACGAAGCTCCCGAGGTGGATCGGCGTCGTCAGCATCGCGTGGAGGTGATCGTGGATCGTGTGAAAATCGGTCCTCGATCCCGGTCACGCGTTGCGGACAGTATTGAAAATGCCCTGGAGCTAGGGAATGGTTTGCTGTACGTCGCTTACGTGAATGATGATCTCAAGGAGAGCCGTTGGGAGGTTAAGGTGCACAGCCAGTTCCTGGCTTGCGACTCCTGTGGTCTCAGCCTGGAACAGTTAACCCCGCACAATTTTTCTTTTAACAGTCACCTCGGTTGGTGTACGTCATGCGAGGGGCTGGGAACCCAGACCGGAGCGAATCCGGCTGCCCTGATTCGAGACCCGAAAGCGACGTTGGCTGGCGGTGCCCTGGACCTCTGGCCGGATCTTCAGCATCCGGTGGCAGAACGGATGCTCCAGGCGCTCGCAAAGGACGTTGGCCTACCCCTGGATGTCCCGCTGGACCAGATTGATGCTCGCCAGAGAAGGCTCTTGATGCATGGTACCGGTGACCAGTGGTTCACGGTTTACCAGGATGCTTCCAAGGGGAAACGTGCGAAACCCAAGCCCATGTTTCGTTTCCAGTTCAAGGGTCTCTACCCGGCGCTTGAAGAAGCCTCGCGGCTGTCCCCGGCCCTGCGTGCGAAA
>JAZADA010000184.1:0-8151 GCA_036124135.1 Planctomycetota bacterium
ACCGTGGCCAGCTTGATCCAGCAGGTGGAGGATAGCCAGCCGGACCTGATCTGCATGTACCGGAACCTGCACAGCCCGGCTTCTGACTTCCCTTACAGCCTCGGAATTTACGTGGACGTGATGGCCCAGGCCACGCAGGTCCCGGTGTTGATCCTGCCTCATCCGGAAAACCCGGCAGCAAACGAGGAACCCACCACGGTCATCGAACGCGTCATGGCCATTACCGATCACCTGGCAGGAGATCATCGCCTGGTTAACTATGCAGCCGCGGTCACACCCGCGGCAGGCTGCCTGTACCTGACACACGTCGAGGACAAGGGAGCGTTTCAACGTTACTGCAAGACGATTGGTAAGATACCGGAGATTGAAACAGACAAGGCCCAGGACCAGATACTTAACCAGCTTCTCAAGGAACCCCGAGAATACATCGGCTCCTGTCGCCAGGCATTCGCGGAGGGCCCCACGAAACTGGACATCGAGGACGTGGTCGTGCTGGGACATCGCATGCAGGATTACCGGCGACTCGTCGAAGAACACGGGATTGACCTGCTGGTCATGAATACCAAGGACGACGATCAACTGGCCATGCACGGCCTGGCCTATCCCCTGGCAGTCGAACTGCGACACCTTCCGTTATTACTGGTCTAACCCCCTGGCACCTCGCACCAAACACCGCTCACAAAGGATTGACCGAACGTGAACCCTGGCCTACTGGGATCTGTCGAAACGGGTGTTGCCACGGTGGACACCGTGGTCTTTGCCTGCCTGCTGGTGGGACTCATTGTCTGCCTGGCGATGGAAGAGAAGCTGCACGCCAAGAAGTCCGTGATTGCCGGAACGTTCGCCATTGTGTGTCTGTTACTGGGAACGATTCGTGGCGTCCTGCCCTTTGATGACGTGGTCGTGGGAAGTCACCAGGTCAACACGCACCAGGGTATTGAAGGCACCTTCCAGGGAGACCATGAGAAGGAACATTTCCAGCTTTCTCAAACCGACAAGGAATCGCATCTGCACTACGATGGGCATCGCCTGCGGATGCCGGTTTACATCCCGGGCATTGACTGGGGAGTGATCGCTATCATCCTGGGATCCAGCCTGTTCGTGGATGTCACGAGTCGTTCCGGGTTATTCACCTGGATCGCGATCAAGGTCACCAAGGCTTCCCGGGGAGATCCGCTGAAGCTGCTCTTCTTCTACGGTTTTATGACGGTCATTTTCTCAGCAGTATTGAACAACGTGACGGCAATGATCATCATTGGGTCCTTGACCGTGGTCTCCCTGGACAAGTTAAAACTCCGGGAAAAACTGCTTGGATTCCTGGTAATCGAGGGTTTACTGACCAACATCGGTGGTTTGCTTACCTTGATCAGCTCGGTGCCCAACATCATCGTGGGCACGGCGGCCAACATCAGCTTCATGACATTCTTCATCAAGGCCTGCCCTTACGTGCTGGTGACCACGCTGATTACCCTCTGGATGGGTGCCCGCATCTTTGGGATTCAGCGTTTGCGTGACAGCATTGCCCAGAGCGAGGCAGAGCAGTTGGTCGCCAGTTTCGATGAAACCGATGGCATCGAGAGCTGGGGGTTTTTCTGGTTTGGCACGGGAATGTTAATTCTTTTCATCATCGTGATTGCCACCACCTCGGTGTTGCCCTTCGTGCGTGACCTGGAAATGGGATTCGTGGCCCTGGCCTTTGCCGGCATCATGCTGATACGCTACCGCTCGGTAGCCGACGACTTTTACCGGGCCATTGACTGGGACCTGATTGGTTTCTTCATGGCCCTGTTCGTGGTGATCTATGTCATGGAACATGCGCACGTGCTGCATGCCATCGGCACGGGCCTGCGTTACGTGCTCCTGCACATCCAGGATGATCCCGCGCACTGGGTTGATTCCAGCGTCCTGTTACTGGGAGCTGCCGGATTCAGCAGCGTGACAGACAACATCCCGCTGGCTGCCATGTTAGCCAACATCCTCAAGAACCTGGATGCCCAGATTGCCACGGCAACGGTGCAGGAAACCGGGCTCTGGTGGTCCGTGATTTTCGGAGCCAACCTCGGGGGCAACCTGACACCCATCGGTTCTGCCTCGACGCTGGTTGCTGTCACCATCATGCACAAGCACAAGCTGCAGATCTCGTTTGCCCGGTTCGTGAAGGTGGCAATTCCCTTTGCCCTGGTCCAGATCACGCTGGCCGTGATCTACGTGCTGCTCTTCCTGCGTTAACCGGGCTACATTAACCGGGCCGCCCGTAAAACTAGCGTGGCGTGGAGCCCCTAAAATCGAAGGTCAATTGAGGATCTTCTTTTTCGATCTCGGGGTTCAATTCCTTGTAGAGCAGGCTGGGCTGGATGTCGTGATTGTGCTGGTACTTTTCGCTGGCATATTCCTCGATATCGCCGACCACCTCATGGTAAAACATCTGGCAAATGGAAACTCCCGGATAGATTCTCACGGGTTGAACGGCAAACAGTTCCAGGGTCCAGTATCCACAAAAGCCGACGTTACCAAAGCCCGCCGTGACATGCACGAACAGTCCCAGGCGTCCCACGGATGAACGTCCTTCCACCATCGGTACCAGGTTATGGGTTTCGGTCCGCTCCACGGTTCGCGCGAGGTACAGCTGGTTAGGGCTGAGGACCATTCCATCGGGCGGAATCTGGATACGCCGCACCCGGTTCACCTGTCGCATGTCCAGCACGACTTCCTCGTAGATCAACAATTCATCATGAAGTGTCAGGTTGTAGCTGTTCGGATTCAGGTTTTCTTCCTGAAACGGATCGATAAAAATAGAATCACCAAGCCGACTGCGAATCTGTTCACCTGAAAGAATCATCGTTGCAGGCTCTCCTATGCGTCAGGACCGAACACCAATACGTGGACATATCGACTGCATGGAACATTCGTCACATAGAGGCCGCTGTGATTTACAGATAGCTCGTCCGTGATGAATCATGCGATGAGAATAAACAATCCATTCCTTGCGTGGCAAGACTGCCATCAAATCTCGTTCAATTCTGACCGCATCTTTCGATTTCGTCAAACCGACGCGACCACTAATTCGTCCCACATGGGTATCAACCACCACGCCGACCGCCTGGCCAAAGGCGGTTCCCAGGACCACGTTGGCCGTCTTGCGTCCCACGCCTGCCAGGGAGACCAGTTGCTCCATCTCCTGGGGCACCTCACCTCCGTAACGCTCTACCAACTCCTTGCTACAGGCCCGAATATTCTTGGCTTTATTACGGAAAAAACCGGTGCTTTGAACGATCTTCTCAAGTTTTTTCTGCGAAATCGCCGCCAGGTCCTCGACCGTGGGATACTGCCTGAAGAGTTCGCGGGCCACGATATTGACCCGCTTGTCGGTACATTGCGCCGACAGGATGGTGGCAATCAGCAACTGGAAAGGCGTTTCAAAGACCAACGCACAATCGGCATCCGGATATTCCCGGGCCAACCGTCGTACGACTTTCCGGGCCTGGCTTTTTTCTGCCACGAGATTGGCCATGAACGTTGACCTGGTGAAAAGTAAAGAAGCAGGAAAAGGACAGAAACGCCACGCACCTCCAACGGGCGGCAATTGTGAGTGGTTCCGGGGGGCGATGTCAAGTGTCCATCAGGACATTCTCCACGCGGCGAGGACGGTTCTCGGCAGAAAGGCGACCGGAAATTTTTCGAGGCTATGGTTCTGAATTGACAGCCCTCGAGACAGTCCCTAGAGTACGGTCGTCAGGCCAATTTCCCTGTCCTGACCGTTATCCTACCCTTTCCGGGAGAGCCACGATGAGCTACCAGAACTCCAGTCCTTTCCAGTCCCAGCAAATCGCCAGTTCTCCCTGGGCCGTTGCCCATGCAGAAGAATCGGAACGTACTGCGTTTATTCGCCGTACCTACCTGCACCTGGCCGGTGCCGTGGGTGCATTTATCGGCCTCGAGGTTATTCTCTTCCAGGCCTTCCCGGATGCCGTTGACCAACTCATGGTGCAACTTTCGCGGAGCCCCTATAGCTGGCTGCTCGTGATGCTGGCCTTTATCGGCGTCAGCTGGATCGCGGAATCATGGGCCCGTTCCACGCAATCCCAGGGGACCCAGTACCTGGGCCTGGGGCTTTTCGTGGTAGCTGAAGCAATTATCTTCCTGCCCCTGCTCTGGTATGCACAACGTTTTTCGCCCCCGGATACCATCTCCACCGCAGCGATTTTAACCGGTGTGATCTTTGGCGGTCTGACCGTCTACACGCTTACTACCCGGGCTGATTTTTCCGGCCTCGGTCGCTACCTGGCACTGGGTATGTTTGCAGCCCTGGGAGTCATCCTGTGCAGTATTGTTTTCGGCATGAACCTGTCAGGCAGCCTGTTTTCCTCCCTGATGATCCTGCTGGCCGCCGGCTACGTTCTTTACGAAACGTCCAACGTGATGCATCGCTATCGCACCAACCAGCACGTGGCAGCTGCCCTGGCACTCTTTGCCGCGGTCGCCCTGATGTTCTGGTACATCCTGCGACTCCTGATCGCGATCTCCGGTCGTGACTGAGCCAGGGGAAGCCAGGGTGACCGGTAACGACAGCTACGATCCACGTTTCCTTGCTGGCGTACGCTATTTTAACCAGCGCGATTTTTTCGAGGCCCACGAGAGCTGGGAAGAACTCTGGGTCGACTACCAGGGGCCGCTACGGCGGTTCTACCAGGGCCTGATCCAGGTGGCGGTCTGCCTGCACCATTTCGGCAACGGCAACATGCATGGAACTCGCAAACTGTACCACAGCAGTGTCGGCTACCTGCAAAACTACGGACCTCACCAGGACGGAGTCAACCTGGTCCGGTTCCTGGCCGAGTTCAAGGTCTGCTGCCAGTCGGTGATCGGCCAGGATGAACCGTTGACGCGGGTGCCCATCCAACTGGAATTGATTCCCCAGATTCAACTGGATCCTCCCGCCACGGTCGACACGGAGGGTGAGGCGGACACGTCCGCAGACTGAGTTCTCCCCTCCCTGCTTCCCGGCTACCCGTGGCGTCCTTGACCACGCTATGCCCTCCCTTTACGATGAATCGAATGAAGCTTCCGGCACCCCAGGTGCCTCTTGGGCAGAAGGTCTGCACAAGGCATGATTTCGATCCAACCTCACGAACAGGCAACTCATGGCCGATCCAGCCCCCTCCCAGGACCCAACCAGCACGGTGGACCACGAACGCATTGAAAGCGCGGTTCGCGAGATCCTTTCCGCCGTGGGAGAAGATCCGGACCGTGAAGGGCTGCTGGAAACACCTGCCCGCGTCGCTCGCATGTACGCGGAGATGTTCCAGGGCTTACGAGCGGACCCCCGGAAGCACCTGCGAAAGTGTTTCACGGAAGAATACGATGAGGTGGTACTGGTCCGAGACATTAGTTTCTGCAGCATGTGTGAACACCACCTGCTGCCCTTCATGGGCAAAGCACATATCGGCTACATGCCCAATGGCAAGGTACTGGGCCTCAGCAAGCTGGCTCGCGTGGTGGACGACGTTTCACGCCGTCCCCAGGTCCAGGAGCGCATGACTGAGGAAGTCGCTAACCTGCTACTGGAAGAGCTGGATGCCAAGGGGGTTGCCGTGGTCGTCGAGGCAACGCATAGCTGCATGACGATTCGTGGCGTGCGCAAACCGGGCAGCCTCTGCGTGACCTCGGCTATGAAAGGTATCTTCCGTTCCAACCTGTCGACACGTTCTGAAATCATGCAGCTGATTTACGGACAACAGCGCCGGTAATCATAACTATGCTGTGGCAAATTCTACTGCAATTCATTCTCCGCCTGACCTTTGGTGTCGCCCTGGCGATGACCATTACCCCTTCTCGGCTCGTGACCAGCGGTTTCTACCGGGTCCATCTCTGGGTGCTCATGGGTGTCAATGTCTTCGGCTCCCTGATCCTGTTCTCAGGGGATTCAACGAGTTCCGATCCCTGGGTGCTCTCTCTGCTGGTCCCTGGACTGGCCCTGCTTAGCTACCTGGGCTCCGTCATCTGGCTTTACGAAGCACCGCGCGCCGGCTGGGCCTTCCTGGTCATGATTACGATCACGGGCTTGTGTGCAACCGTCTGCCAACAACCCTGGGAAGCGGGTCCGTGGAATGGACATACGCTTCTGACTGCCGCCAACCTGGCTACTTCGGGCCTGCTGCTGGGCAGCGTGTTAACTGCCATGCTCCTGGGGCACTGGTACCTCAATACACCGACCATGCAACTGGCCCCCCTAAAACGCCTACTCTTGCTGTTATTTGCAGCCCTGGTCCTGCGCATGCTGACTTGTGGAGCCGGTTTGGTTCTGGAATGGAGCCAGTCACCGGCGTGGGGAGTACGCAGCTGGCTGATGATCGGCTTCCGCTGGTTAGCTGGACTGGCAGGAACCCTGGGTTTTTCCCTGATGGCATGGCAGACACTCAAGATTCCCAATACCCAGAGTGCCACGGGAATCCTGTATGCGGCGGTGATCCTTACCTTCCTGGGTGAATTGGTGGCCCTGCTACTGGGCGTCGACATGCGTTATCCCTTATGATAACAGGCTGTTACACGGTGGCGTTGAAACTTGCAGCCGTGGTGCCACGACGAAGCTATTTCGAGTCCATGCGAGCGTTCATGAACGTTACCTACCTATGTCCCCAGTGCGAGCGGGCAACACGCTGCGAGTTGTCGCTGGAAACGTCAACGCTCACGTGCCATAGTTGCCAGCACCAGCCACCGGTAGCGAACCAGGCACTGCAAGCCGGAGCGACGCCGGGCCAGTCGCAGTTGCAGCACTGTTTGATCTGCGGAAATGAGGAGCTGTTCATTCGCAAGGACTTTTCCCAACGACTGGGTATGCTCATCATCATCATCGGTTTTACCGCCAGCAGCATTGCCTGGTATTACTACTGGACCTACACCTCTTACCTGATTCTGTTTTGCAGCGCATTGCTGGACCTGGTGCTTTATTCCATCGTGGGCAACCTGTTGCGATGTTATCGTTGCAACAGTGAGTTTCGCGGACTCGACAATGAGAATCATTCGTATTTTGACCTGGAAGTCCATGAGCGACACCGCCAGCAGGCGGCGCGGCTGGCGGAACTCCAGGCGATTCCTGGTGAACCACCAGGAACGTCACAAGAAACTTAAGCGTTTGGGTGGTTGCCAGTTTTCGACTGTCGTCGCGACCTGGCAATGGATGGTTATTCCATGGATCAAGAACGAGAACGGATCCAAGCTGACCTGCGAGGGTTACTTGACGGGAACGTCTATTGCGACGATCTCCACGTCCAGTTGTATGCCAGCGATGCCAGCATTTACGAGATCCCACCGCTGGGAGTCGTCCAGCCGCGGGGTTTATCGGACGTCGTAGCGTGCGTGCAATATGCGACGGAAAACGATCTGTCCATTCATGCCCGGGGAGCAGGAACCGGCCTGGCGGGTGAATCCCTGGGCCCCGGCTTGGTGCTGGATTTCTCGCAATCGATGCGGAAGATCCTGCAATGGGACGGTGAGCGAATTCGCATTCAGCCGGGCGTGATTCACGGTCAGCTAAACCGTTTCCTGGGACGTTTTGGTCGCATTTTTGGCCCCGACCCGGCCACGGGCGTCGTTTCCACGATGGGGAGCGTTCTCTCACTCGACGGAGCTGGCAGTCGCTGGCTGAAGTATGGTTCTGCACGTGGGCTGGTCGAATCGCTGCAAGTCGTGCTGGCCGACGGAACGGTCATCCAGGCCGAGGCCCAACCGGTTCCCGAGGAGGCGGAACTGGCTCGACTCTCACGGGAAACGGAGAGCACGGCGGACTCCAGCTACCGCGGCAAGGAATTGGCGCACCGGCTGGCCCGGTTAATTGAACGTGAACAGTCAACGATTGAAACGCATCAACCGGCGTCACTGGTCCATCGTTGCGGCTATCACCTGCAGGGGGTTTTACAGGACGGCAAACTGGACCTGGCCAAGGTACTGGTCGGATCCGAGGGCACACTCGGTTTGATTACGGAGGCGACGCTCAAGACCCAGCTATTGCCAACTCACCAGGGCCTGGCCTTACTGTTCTTTGATCGACTTGAATACTCGGTCCAGGCGGCGCTGCTGGCCAAGGAGTTCGCAGCCACGGCCTGTGACCTGATGGATCGTCGACTCCTGTCGATTGCCCGTGACTACAGCGAT
>JAZADA010000185.1:0-20650 GCA_036124135.1 Planctomycetota bacterium
CGCCAACGCCAGGGAAGTACGGACCATAGGCTGAGCAGCACCAATCGCGACGTCGGAGAAGTCGACAACCACTCGTTGGGACTCAGTCTGCTGATGTCCAGTGAGCTTTGTGAGTGGGGACAGCTGACCTATGGATTCGACCATTACCATGACGAGGTCGATGCGTTTAAGAATCGGTTTGATTCCACGACGGGGGCGTTCGTGGAGAGTCGTACACCCTCTTACCCGGATGACGGGCGCTATGATCAGACAGGAGCCTTCCTGCAATGGAACGTCGATCTTTCGGAGCGATTGTCTGCGGTAGCCGGATTCCGTTACACCCGCGTTGGCGCAGCAGCCACACCGATCATTGATGTCGACGACGACGGCCTCCCTGGAACCCCGGACGTGCCGACCCCGGTACACATCCAGCCCACCTTTGACAACTGGTCTGCCAGTGTTGGTCTTAACTACCAATTGGACGAGGAGTGGACCCTGGTGGGTTCAGTGGCCGAGGGTTTTCGAGCCCCTAACCTGGATGATCTCGCAGCCACGAACGACAATGTACAGCAGAGTTCTGCAGATACTCCCAGTGTCGACCTGCAGCCGGAAGAAAGCCTGAGTCTTGACATCGGGTTAAAACTGGAACGTCCCTGCCTGCGAGCACAATTCTATTACTTCTGGATGGATATCGATGACATGATCCTGCGGACACCGGGGGGCACCAGTGGAACCACAACACTTTTTTCCCGCAGCAACCGGGATGCCCACCTCAACGGACTGGAGTGGACCGCACAGTATGACGTAATCGACAATTGGAGCGTTTATGGAAACCTGTCCTATTACCTGGGTGTAGATCTTGAACGGGATGAACCATTGAGTCGCATACCGCCTCTCCAGGGCGTCCTGGGAATTCGCTGGCAGGATCCTTGCCAACGCCAGTATTTCGATTTCTATACCTGGATGGCACGGCGCCAGGATCGCCTGAACTTCCAGGATATCTCGGACTCACGTATTCCGGACGGTGGCACGCCAGGTTACACGACCCTGAACCTGCGATGGTCCAACCGGTTCTCTGAGACTCAACGTATTTCCGTGGGTATCGAAAACTTGCTGGACCGTGCCTATCGAGTCCACGGCAGCGGTGTCGATGGTGCCGGAATCTCGGCCAACATCGGTTACGAAAGCCTTTTCTAGTGGTTTCCGGTCAGCAACAGGGCAAACCACTTGCTCTCTCAACCCCTTTGCCCCGATAATGAAGACTGGTGTCCGGGATCTATGTTCCAGGACTGCTCATGTTTTTATTCGGTGATCCAGTGGCAACCTTACCCGCTATTCAACCAACCCAGGATAAGCAGCAACCCGTTCGTGGCAAACTGCGCTGGGCCATGGTGATCTCGACATTGATCCATGTCGGCGGCCTCTGGGGACTGGCCGCAAGTTATCGACAACCGCTCATCCAGGATCCTGAGATTGCCGCCAGCAATGACACGGAAACCATCCTGTTGCATTCCACGACAGACCCGACACAACCGATCCCGGCAGACGCCCTGCTGCAGGAGAGCGCCGTGACGATCCTGCCACACCAGGCGATCATGGGATCTCATGTATTTCACGAGACCTCGGCAACCGATGTTCCCCTGGACGAATTACTGGCACCTGCTGAAACTGAATTGACACTGGCTGACAATGTCGAACCGATCAAGAAACCCCTGGAAGTCACCCAACCTGAAACTCCCCTGCTAACGCAAATCATGGAAGCGCTGGAAAATGAGCTGGTTTCCGAGATTCCCGCTAAGCCAACGGTCACCTCGACCAGTCAATCCGCGGTAAAGTCTTCTGCAGCATTGACGCCACCGGATCTAAATGGCAATGCACTTCCCCGTTATCCAGAACGTGCCCGGCAACTGGGCTGGCAGGGTCGAGTCCTGCTACGCATCTGGATTAATAAACAGGGAAAGGTTTTCCAGGTCCAGGTGGAGGAAAGCAGCGGTTACCCGTTACTGGATGCCGCAGCAACCACCAGTGTACGTGGCTGGAACGTCAAGCCTGCGCAGCGCGATGGTCAACCCGTTGCAGGTTCCTGGTTGTTACCCATTCGATTCCGCCAACCGTAAGCTCGCTTACGTGGTAAGCGTGGTGATACACGGGCAACCCATCTTTCCGTAAGCACGAACCAGGGCTCCTTGTCATGTGTGGCCGATTTGCATTACGGGCTTCCCTTCACCAGTTAATTGATCAGTTCCTGTTCACTCCCGGACCGGACCTGGCCCTGCAACCTCGTTTCAACATCGCCCCTACTCAGCCGATCATGGCCGTGCGATTTGGCAACGATGATTGCCGGCGAGAACTGGCTGCCTTCCACTGGGGCCTGGTCCCCTCCTGGGCCAACGATGCTGGCATGGGGGCACGCATGATCAATGCACGATCTGAAACCGTGGCATCCAAACCATCCTTTCGAGAGGCATTTCGACATCGCCGCTGCCTGGTACCAGCCGATGGATACTATGAATGGCAAAAAGAGGGACGTCGCAAGCAGCCTCACTTTTTTCATCTGGCGGACCACCAACCCTTTGCCTTTGCCGGTCTCTGGGAATCCTGGACGGATCCGCAATCCGGGCAGTCACGGGAATCCGCAACGATCCTGACCAGGGCTGCCAACGAGGTCACGCGACCGATCCATGACCGAATGCCGGTGATCCTGGAGGTGGAGGATTACGAACGCTGGCTTGACCCAAGCATCTCGGACCAGGACAGCCTGCAATCTTTACTGGTGTCCCCGGGACCGGAAGACCTGGCGGTGGACCGAGTTTCCACGCGAGTCAACAGCCCTCGCAACGACGACAAAGGATGCCTCGAACCGCCACGGGAGCTGTTCTAACAAGCCGCTGGAGTTAACGGGGAATCGTCCGTAGCGTGTAATAAGCTTCGGCAGGATGAAATGGTTGACCTTCTACTCCCGCCAGGTCCTTGAGTCGGAATTCGTATACGAATCCTTGCCGCAAGTCATTGAGCTGTAGGTCCACGCTCATGCCATCAGCAGCAACCACGACCCGCGAGGGCTTTTCCGTCCGACGTTCCTTATCAGATCCACCGTAGGCTGGGGTCGAAACACGCGTATAGGAAATCAGGGAGTAGTTCTCCAGGCTGGCTGCCCGCTGACGATCCACGGGACGGGTAAATACTATTTTAAAGCCACCGGGCTGAGCACGCACCTCTGCGATACCCGCAACAAGTTGCTTGGCATTGAAACGCATTTGAACAAGTGAACCAATATTATTGCCGCCTCCCCAGCCACTGTCGCGAATACTCCCCACGTACAATTCCCCACGCGGTGACACGGCACAGGACAGCGGTCCCAGGAACGTCTCTCGCTGCCCTGGCACATCAAAGCTGAATGGATAGATAGCTCCCTGGATTGTCTTGCCAACCTGCTGCAAGCTCATCCTGACCAGGCGACGCGTATCATATTCACAACCCACCAGGTGACCTTCAAAAGGACCGAACCGACTGCCCGCTTTTTCCGCTAATAGCTTGGCTGGCGTCTCCAGGAAGCAAATACCATTGACGCTGCGTGTCCAGGGATGTGGAATATCAATGGCTGGTGGTGTCAGCGGGGGTGCGAAACCGTCACGGCGTTCCACCTTGTTGATGAAGCCGAAACGAACTCCTGGCACCACGTGGTTCAACTCGTTAAAAGGATTGTAGTTTCCCTGGTTATCCGTCACGAATAACTGGCCGGATCGATTCCTGGCAATTCCAGTGGGAAACCGGTGACCGCCCGTTAATGTTTCAACGCGGTAGTGGCCAGGCATCTGAATCGTCGGTTCCCGGGGGATCAACTTGAGAACCTTGCCGCGTAGATAAGCCGCCGCCTTGGAGCGGTCATCCTGCTGGCATGCTGTCGCCACGTAATAGTTTCCTGCTTTATCGCGAGGCAGTCCAATCGCCCAGTCATGGTAATCCGTGGTATGCCCCCATCCCGAGGCCAACCTGACCACGCGTTCCACACGTCCATCACCGTCTTGATCAAATAGCCGCAATAACGCGTACTTGTTGATCACGTCCACGTATTGATCGTAAGCAGCAATTCCAAACGGGGCAGCCAATTCGTCACTGAAAGGACGCACCTGGTCCTCCAGCCCATCCCCGTTCGTGTCCACACCCTGCCACACCCGCCCCTTGAGTGATGTAAAAAAGAGTCGACCATCCGGTGCCCAACTCATTGCCGTCGGCATCACGTTGGCTGCCAGTGGCAAACGCATTGCCTCAAATCCTGGAACCACGTCAAGCTTGACGGGTTCAGGTGACTTCACCACGGGTGGCACCTGGGGGAACTGGTCGACAGGAAAATCGCTGGAGTAAACCAGGCTCATCTCAAGAGGTTGATTACCCTGTCCAGGCACCTGGATCCAACCTGCCGAGTCCAGCTTGCCCGCGGTACCCGGCAAACGAATTTGCGCTGTCCCTTCCTTCAGCAACTCCACCCGATCAGCCCTGGCAACCGCACCTCGGTCCGGTAATGAATCAGGCTCAACGACCCGCAATGACAGTAAAGCATTCGCCGGCACGCCGCTCACCTTCACGTGGCGTTTCCATCCGGAGAGACCGCTTCCCGGCGACAAAGCGGTTAACGTCTCCTCGATCGTTACCACCAGGATTTCACTACTACCCGTGTCGAAATGTAATCGTCGGCCAAATCGCACACCATGATTCACATGGTCCCAACGATCAAGTTGCGTCAGGAACTGGCCCTGGGCACTTGGCAAAAACTCCCGTTCCCCTACCTGGAGTTTAACCTGGCTCTGTCGATCCTTGATCGTCAGCCAGGATTTTTCCGGGATATCCCAGAACCATGTTTTACCCTGGGTCCGCTGGTGGGCCACGTCGCCCTGCCACCAGCCCACCAGTCGATTGGTTTCAAGGTCGAACAACACGTTATGTCGATTCGGTAGTCCTACAAGCAATGGCTTGGTATAGACGTCCGCACCCACATGCAAGACATCCGTTAACAAGGCCGCCTGTTCATCTCGCCCCGGTACTCCGGAACGCCTGACGATCCGCACCGCACCAGCCGGTGGAGGCTTAAATCCGGGCTTATTTAAAACCTGCCAGACGGCATCCAGTTGATGATCCAGGTGGTCATCCAGGACCCCTTTCACCGCCAACTTGATCGAAGGCATCTCCATGCGAGGCACCATGCGCGCAGGATTGCGAACAAACCGATCAAACCATTCTCTGCGCAGGCGTGTTGACAAGCCACTTAAATCCGGACCCCGTGCATTCAAGGGAGCCTTTACTGGTTTTACCCCTCCGATCTCGTGACAACTCGTGCAACCAAAACCGGCCGTTGTCACCAGGCGTCGTCCCGCACCCTCCACTACCCGCTCGGCAACTCTTGGTAGCGATGGCCTGTTGGCTGGTCCACCAGCGGCAATACGGTCCGTCTCAACCAGGTGCTGAACCAATCGCCCCACTTCCGCCTCGCCCAGTGGAAATTGAGGCATCCGTACATGTAACCAGGGCCGATGCACCGACCCCTCACGCTGAATCACCTTCTTGATCGCCAGGTCATGCAACTTGTCACCCACGCTGTTTAACGAGGGAGGGGTCATGGCCGGCACCAGGGAAGCCAGGGACGTATGGGCCGCAGCAACCGCCGGCAGTTGGGGAGCAATTCCCTCTTCACCGTAACGCGCATGACAGGCCAGGCAATTCTGTTCACGTAGCAACTGCGTAGCCGTGACCGTCACTGGCTGCTTGCTCGGCTTTGCCGGATCTGTTTTCTTGACCGCCAGGGCAGCCATCACAACATTCTGAACCGCCAGCTGATCTTCTGCGGAAAGACGATAACGAGGTTGCGTGGGATTTGCCGCACCCGGACTACTACAACCAGTCTGCCACTTCGATGGCACCACTGGCAAACGGGTCGTCACAGACGCCGGCACAATCTTTTGATTTGTTTCGTGGCACGAGGTACAACGATATTTCTGAACGAGTTCCCTGCCCTGCTCAACCTGCTGGGCGGTGAACTTGCTATTGGAATCAGACGGGTCGTTCCCAGCACTGGACAATGTCTTGAGATACTCGGCCAGGTCCAACCGCTCCAGGGGTGTTAACTGGAACCGGGGCATACGATGGTGCGGGTTAATTCGCTGCGGCGATTCCAGCCAGGAAGCGAAAAAATCGTTCGTTCGTTTATCGGCGATACCGTTTAATGAGCCACCTCCAAAAAGATTCCCGGCTCCAAGTTTATCTACCTGGTGGCATGCCAGGCAACCGCTGGTCAGGAACAACTGTTGCCCTGCCTTGACCTCTCCCCTGGTGCGAGGTTTTTCCCCTTTCTTGCTCTTCTTGGCAGGCTTTACTTTTTCTTTTGGTTTCAATGACAGCGTCTTGGACTGGTCCCAAAGGTAAGCCACGATCGCTTCGGCCTGGGGTCGGCTCAAATTAAAGTCCGGCATACGGCGCTGATCAGGAGCGGGTTGATGCGTGCCGACGAGGCGACCGATTAGCCACCCTGGATCCATTGTTCCTCGCAGGTGTTGCAGGGCGGGCCCTCTCACGGCCGGTGGCTGACCGGGAATCTCGTGACACTGGTTACAGCGCATCGCGCGCACCAGCTGGTAACCACGGTCAAACGTATCCGTCACGGTCTGATCCGCATCGTGATACCACTGCCGCGGGGCGATGGGCTCCCATTCAAACCCGGGCCCTGTCCAGTAGAGCACCAGTTTCCCCGTACCGTTCGTGGATCGATAGGTGATGTCAATCGGATGCCAGTCGAAAGGAAGCTCGATCGGCTTGGACACCAGCCAGCCCGCTTCACTGGTTTTCCCATCCAGCAGCAACTGGTCATTCAATTTCAGCTGGAACTGCCCTTTCACGTAAGCGGCCAATCGGTAAGGTCCCTGGACCTGCGACATCAGGTATCCGGACCAGGTAACCGAGAACGGGCCGGGGTTGATCCTGGGATCCGGCGTGGCGTCTTGCCACGAAAACGCCAACCGGGAATCGACACGTTGACAGCTGGTACCATCAGCACCCTGGTAAGTGGCCAGCAGGCCGCCACGATATTCATCATCTAGATCCGCGGGCAGTTTGGTTTGTGCCACACCTTCCGGAGCCAACACAAAGAGGCCTGCCAGAAGAATCACTGGTAACCGCAGTGGAATTTGACTCATCAATTCTGTTTCGCCCCCCGGTTCGTGTATAAGAAGTATCTCTTCCGTACCACCAGACGCCAAGCGCTAGTCTACAAGGCCATGTAGAAAGCACAATCAGGGATCCACGTTGATCATGTAGAGATCGAAACGCCCCGCTCGCTCGGAGACCAGTGCGATCCGTTTCCCATCAGGATGCCAGGCCGGGTAATCATCCCGTTCCGGGTGGTTGGTAACTCTCCGCAATCCCGAGCCATCAAGGTTCATCACGTAGATTTCACGGTTACCATCTCGCTGGCTGGCAAAGGCGATCCGTGTTCCATCGTGCGAGATCACGGGACGAATGTCCTGCATAGGTGAATTCGTCAGGCGGCGAACATCTTTACCAGCGGAGGTCATCGAGTAGATCTCGTAATTTCCATCGCGTGTGGAACCAAACACGATGGTCTTTCCATCGGGCGTGTAACTCGGCCAGTTATCGACTCCACGCACATCGGTCAACGGTTTGCGATCGGTTGCTTCCATGTTAACCGAGAAAATCTGCTGGCTACCATTCTCTGGGAAACAGTACAGGACCCGTTCTCCCGTGGGTGAAATCGCTGGACTGCGCATCCCCGAAAAACCACCAGCAGGCTTCACCTCGGCACTCTTGATCCCCTGGATATCCCGGATCACCAGTGCCAGGCTGAGATTTCCCCGGCTTTGAATGAAGGCATAGAACTGGCCGTCTGCCGAGAAAGCTGGAGCGAATTCCGACTTGGGAGCATCCTTGTGATAGGGAACGGTCTCACCGGTCTGCATGTCCCTGCGCAGCATCCGCATCTTGATACTGGATTCATCCACGACATAGACCAGGGTCTCACCGTTCTCGATAAAGACTGGATCTCGTTTATTACGACCATCCCTGGTTAACCTGGTTTCCTCGGCTGCAGTCATCCGCCATGGCATGCAGGTGGTCATCACAAGGATCAGTCCGATCCACGTACGCTTGTCCAGGCCGGCTTTCAGGAAACGATTATGCATCAAGGCCTCACACCAATCCGTCAATGACCTTGCCACCGTCGAGCACCTGCATTTCTGCACGCGCCTGGGCCGTCACTCCGCACAGTTCTGCCACGGTCGTACCCACCATCAACGGGGTAATCGGTTCGGTCACCGGGTCTTCCCCTCGACGATCACTTTCCCCGATCACTCGACCCGGTTCGATCCCGGCACCGGCCCACATCGAGAAGTAACAGCGGGGCCAGTGATCTCGTGCAGCACGCTTGTTAATCTTGGGCGTGCGGCCAAATTCACCCATCGCCAGTACCAACGTGGTTTCCAGCAGGCCGCGTTGTTTCAAGTCATCCAGCAGCGCAGAAAAGGCGCGATCGAAAACAGGACCATGACGATCCTGAAGCAACTCGAAGTTATAAATATGTGTATCCCAGCCAAAGTCACAACCAGGCGACATCGCTTCCACGTACTCGCTCCAGTTGACCTGGATGTAAGGAACCTCGGCCTGCACCAGGCGTCGCGCCAGCAGGCAACTCTGACCGAACTTGGTGTAACCATACTGTTCTCGTGTCGACTCTGACTCCTCGGTCAAGTCAAATGATTTTACTGCTTCCGGTTTCGTCAACAGGTTGTAGGCCGTCTTGTAAACACGACTCCAGTTGGCCACATCCGAACCATCTGCCAGCCGACGGGTTCCATCGATTCGTTGCAACAGATCCTGCCGGTTATTGATCCGGTCAGGCGTCAACCCGTCCAGCAATCTCAGGCCTGGCATCTCGACTTCACCCAAGGGAGTGCAGTTCACCAGGAAGGGATCGTGCGCTGGTCCCAGCGTACCACCACCATACCCCTTGATACGTCGGGGAAGATCGCGGGGAATCCCACGGCCCACGTAAAAGAAGGGAGGCAAGTCACCGGGCTGCGTCTGCGACTTGGAAATGATTGATCCAAAATTGGGTTGCACCGGACCTGGCGATTCCTCGAATCCCGTCAGCCCGACAGTACCTGCTCCGGGATGACCTCCGTTGGAGGAAACCATCGATCGAATCAGTGTGAACTGGTCCGTGCGCTGCGAAAGTCGCGGCAACAACTCCGTGAACTGCAAACCGGGTGTTTTCGTCTGAATCGGACAAAATGGTCCACGGTATTCAGTGGGTGCTTGAGGCTTGGGATCGACCAGGTCCAGGTGGCTGGGAGCGCCCCATAACCACAACAGGATGACAGACTTGGCCTTGCGTTCATCCGCAGCCTGGGCCAACCTCGGAATTCCCGCGGCACTAAACGCCAGGGGTAACCCGGTGCTCAATTTCAGGAAAGATCGCCGATTCAAACCAGCACACGTCCGTGATTTAAAGTTTCCTACGTGCAGCATCCCTGGCCTACCGTTTCTCTCGATTGAATCACTTCCAACGTGTTCTCGAAATCACCATAACGTGCTTCTATCTTACCACAAATCAACCCTCTCTGACCCTGGCATTTTAAGATCCTCGCCGTATGCCAGCCTTCTTAAAAACAGCTGCCATGTTTCGATAACAGGTCTTTACTGCCTCCTGGGGATCGTATCCGGGCTGTCTCCAAACTGCGCTACTTACCTCACAACAAATATCGCCACGATAGCCTCCTGCCACCAGTGTTTTTAACAAGAGCTCGTAGTCAATCGTCCCGGCTGCACCTGGCAGCACGAAGGTGACCTTCCCTCCCTGCTGCATCGCATCCTTGACAGCCACGTGAGCCAGGTGCGGAAGTGCTGTACGAATCGTTTCCCGTAGATCCAATTGTCGAAACGCGTAATGGCTGTAGTCATAACACATACGAATCGAGGAATCTTTCCCAAGCCGTTCGATTAACCAGGCAGCTTCTCGAGGTCGGGACATGGCACCACCACGATGCGGCTTGATTGCAATAATCGTCTTCGTCGACCGGGCAACCTCGCTCCATTGACCTAACCGATCAAGAAAAAGCTGGTTTGATTCTTTCCAGTCCTTGCCTCCCAGGACCGTCTGGATCACGGGAGGCTCCTGGGGTGAGAGATCGTGGGCCAATTCGGCTGCCTCTCGCAAACGTCTCACGTTCTTTTCCTGGGTAGCCCGATCTCCGCTGGGCCGCAGGTTCTCCATCAGGGATGCCAACACCAGGCCGGACTGATCGACCTGCCGTCGGATAGCTTGCCGCCGCGTTGGAGACATTTTACCCGGCTCGGCATCCCAGCCCTCGGTCGCCGTCAACTCCACGGAATCGAAACCGGTATCCGCCAGCAGCTTGATCGCCGCCTCGGTTTTCATACCGCGTGTACCATAAGTTCCAAAGCCAAGCGTGAGACCTTTTTTCCCCGAATTATCTCCAGGTTTTGCACTCTCGGCCAACGCACCAGGCAAGCAGCTGGAGAAACCAGCAACAGCCGTTAACTTGAGTACCCTGCGCCGCGTCCAGGCTTCCATGAAATATCCTTTCCTACACAGTATTCGAGACTGGCAAAACAGACGGTTCTTCCAGTCACTTTTTTATGCCCGCAACGTTTGCTGCAATCCTCCACGACCGTTAAATTGGCTGTGAACCTTGTCGTCGATTTGCAACTGCCGGGTTCACCTATTCTAGCAGACTAAAAAATACGATCCATCATATCCCCAGCCCCCTTTTGTCGAGTAATCCCAATGAACTCTGTCTTCCCAACCAGTCAACCTATTCAGGGTTCTCCCGCAACTCCCCGGACCACACGCTGCATGCAAATGGTATTGCTGATTTGGCTTACTACCACCGTGATTGCGACCGGACAGGATCCCACTCAGCTTGCCTCGAAACAGGTTGTCTTCTATGCCATGGGAGATGTTCCCTATGTCGCTGCAGAAGATGCCTTGCTACCCAGGCAAATCGCTGCCATTCCGGCTGATGCCCAGTTCCTGGTGCACCTGGGAGATATCAAGGACGGTGCCACCCCCTGCGAGGAACCCGTCTATCGAAAAGTAGCAGGCATGCTGGCCAAATCAGCCGTACCGACCTTCATCGTACCTGGTGACAATGAATGGAATGATTGCCAGCACCCTGACCAGGCATGGAAATACTGGCAAAAGTACTTTCGACGTTTTGACCAGCGGTGGAAACATGACTTCCAGGTAATACGTTCTCCAAGGCACGAAGAGAACATTGTTTTCGTGCACCATCGCGTGTTGTTCGTGGGTTTAAATCTCGTGGGAGGACGCGTGCACGATGCCGCTGAATGGAAAGTTCGCCACCGTGACAATCTTTCCTGGACCCGTGACGCCATGAAGCGACATGGTCAACAGGTACATGCCATGGTGATCCTGGCTCATGCAAATCCCCAGCCTAATCACGAGGATTTTTTCAAGCCATTTGTCGAGGTTGCCAAGACTTTCCGTAAGCCGATTCTCTACATCCATGGAGATGGTCACCGCTGGATCAAGGACCGTCCCTGGGAAGCCAAGAACATTCTTCGGGTCCAGGTTGACCAGGGTGGGAAAGCACCACCGCTGAAAGTCACGATACGCGACAATCCGCAGGAACCATTCCAGTTTGATCGACGCAAATAGAGTATTTGCTCGCGGGAAAACAGCGGACGATTATTCGCTGCGACGCGTCAGGAAGATGCCCAGGTAGAAGAGGCCCACCAGGGCCAACAGGCTTCTGATCTGCTCAAACACCGTCTCCCCGACCAGTTCGTGCAAGGTCATCTTGCCGACCTGGTCGGTCCCCAGCGGATTATTAACAGGAACCATCTTGAAACGAGGGTCCGTCACGTTCGAACCAACAGGAACTAATTTAAAATCCGTCGTGGAAGACGTGCCTGGCTGATCTCCTGATTCGATTCCTATCGCTTCCGAAGCGATCTCCTGGGTCTCGATGACATCCTCGTCCAACGATTCGGTCGCCTGGGCGAGGGAATCACTTTTCCGGGGCTCCTGGTCAGGATCCGGGATGGGCTCCTGGTTACTAAAGCCATGATCGAAAGAACCATCCACCCTGTCTGTTGGATCCTGTTGGCTGGCAACCGATTCTTCCAGGCTATCACCTGCCTGAACAGCTGCTCCTGGCAACAGGTTTTCTTCTGAGGACGCCACGGACTGCGTGGACTGGCGATTGACCAGCAGGCCTGGCGATGGCTCGCTGGGTTTAAGCTGCAGCAAGAGCGGATCCAGAAACTGCTGTACACGACCGGAATAACTGCCAGAGGTTGTGCCACGTCCCGCGCCAAACAGCACACCTGCCAGTTCACCTTGTTGGTTAAAAATCGGCCCACCGGAATCTCCCTGCCTGGCTTCAACTGACAGTTCAAGCATCTCGTAGGGAAAATTCAGTCCCGGGGCCACGTATTGAGTGCACTGCCCCCAGGTCATGCGATACTTACCGGAACCATACCCAGCGATCGCCAACCGATCGCCTGGTTTTGCCGCTCGCCTGGCGATAGGTACCGGTTCCACTTTAGGGCTCCAGATGACCAGCGCGGCGAGATCCCAGTTGCGATCCTTCTTGACCACGTTTGCCGAACTTCGAAAACCATCAGGGAAGGCTACCGTGATCTCACCCTTGGCATCTCGAACGACATGCCAATTGGTAATCACGAGACTTAATTTTTCCGTGCGAGCAACAAGGGTTCCCGACCCGTAGGAAGTGGCGTTCCCATCATCTGCCATGATTCGCACTACCGCCGGCTGAGGCAATTGCCAGTTACCACGTTCCGGGCTCCAGGTTCGCGCCACCTTGTCGGCCTGGGCCAGCAAAGTCGCACTGCTCATGGCAACCAGGAAATAAGCCACCAACGCCCCCAGGATCATCGTTCGCAGCTTGCCAGCGCGGCGCGCGGCACTAACCGAACGGGGCGACAGGAACAACTGGGGTGGGGTAACAGGATGGATCACGAATCTGCTCACTGGAACGAAAAGAAGATCGACAACAGCCGGGATGCAAAGATATTTATCGTCCCACCTGCACCAAAAACCGTATGAATCCAGCATCGCACGTCACCTGCAGTGCAACAGGAAAAACACGTATAGACAGCATTTCACGCGCTGTCACCGGCACAATCCTACCGCTGCCCAACGGTACCCGTACCACCTGTACATATTGTGGCAATCATGCGGCTCCGACCATCGGCTGGTCAAGAAAGAACCGGTCAGAACGATCAGAACAGTTCTGACAATGGTTTCCCATTGTTCTGCACAACATAGTGCGGACGACCACGAGGATCACGGTACGTGGTATCGAGCGGAACTCCCATATGGCGATAAATGGTTGCCGCCAGGTCGCCCGGAGTAACGGGGCGATTGCGAATCTGGCTGCCATCCCGCTCCGTGGACCCGATCACCTGGCCATGCCGCAGACCACCACCGGCCAACACCATCGACATGACCACGGGCCAGTGATTTCGGCCATCGATGCTCTCCTGGGTACCGATATTCGGCGTGCGGCCAAATTCACCCATGGCAATCACGAGGACATCATCCAGCATGCCGCGTTCTTCCAGGTCCGCGATCAGCGTGGTGTGCAAGTGATCAAAGAGCGGCAGCAATGGCCCGAGGCCCTTGCTGATCCCTCCGTACACACCACCCGGAATACCATGGTTATCCCAGGTTCCCGAGGCCGTGTGATAACTCAAATCGAGCGTCACGAAACTGACGCCTGCTTCAACCAGCCGACGAGCCAGGAGTGCTTGCTGGCACCAGAGGTGATCACCATAGCGATCACGAGACTGCTGGGATTCACGACTCACATCCAATGCTTGCTGGGCACGTCGACCCAGCAGCATGTCAACGGCTCGCTGGCGATAACTATCCATCGCTTCCATCGAACCATTGAGATCCAGGGACTGACGGATGCGATCGAAGCCTTTCAACAAGGTGGCGCGATCCTGGACACGCTCGTGCGTCAAACCGCCAGGCAACTTGAATAGGTCTGCTCCCGAGGTTTGTCCTGTATCGACACCCACCTTGTCGTAAATGGGTAAACGCGTTGCCTCGTTAGCAATGAACGGATCATATTCCTTACCCAGGTGACCGCCATATCCTATATGCGATACATGACGTTGGAACGCCACGTAGGGTGGCATCGAGTGATGATTGGCACCATGATGCTTGGCCACCACCGAGGCAATCGCCGGGTACTTGCTACCAAGTGGATTAGTCCGTGGCGTGGCTGCCAGGTTACCCGTCTGGAAGACCATGTTCGGCTGATGACTGCTCTTGCGAGCATCGACCGATCGAATCAACGTCAGCTTGTCCATGATCGCCGCCTGCTTGGGCAAGTGTTCACAGATTTGCACGCCTGGTAGCTTGGTCGAACGAACACCAAACGGCCCACGATTTTCAAACGGACGATCGGGCTTGGGATCCCAGGTGTCGATATGACTGGGACCACCAGCCATCCACAACAGGATGACGCTCTTGCCCGTCTTAATGGTTTCCCCTGAAGCGGCCGCAGCACTTCTTAACTGCAACAGGTTCGGCAGGCTCAGCCCGGCCAACCCGGCCATGCTTGCCTTGAGCATACCTCGACGATCCAGCACCGTGAGGCCTTCACGTTGTCGGGCGTTAAGATTAACAAAGGCGTGTTCTTGATGCATCATTCTTGATATTCGCAAGCAGGCTTTGACTCATCATCGTCGAAACGCAGACTTTCCAGCGGGCAGTCTCACTACCAGAATATCGACCAAAGTCGCTAACTTCAAGCGAGAAATCCACTCTCCACAATGACTTTAATGCTGTGCAGCGCCGCTTGAATTTCTTCAAGACCTTAGCCTACATTGATTTACTTGAATTGTACGTGGTAAAGTCGCCCTGTCATTCTCTTTGACCAATCACTTGGTTCTCTGCCAACCGATGTATCATGAACTCAAATCCAGCTTTACAAAGCAGCCGTCTGAGGCGGTTTCGCCTGCTGGCCGTGCTGCTGGCAATCACCCCGTTTCTCTTGCTGGAGATCACTGTCCGACTACTCGGCTGGGGCCTACCCCGTGAATCGTATGATCCCTACCTGGGTTTTAAATCCGTTCACCCCCTCTTCGTGGTGAACGAAAGCCAGGATCGCTACCAGGTAGCAGAGAGTCGCCTCGATTTCTTTCAACCCGATCACTTTCCCACCAGCAAGGAATCTTCCAGCTACCGAATCTTTTGCCTCGGCGGATCAACGGTACAGGGTCGACCGTATGCCCTGGAGACTGCCTTTAGTAGTTGGCTTGAGCTGAGCCTGCAATCCGCAGCCCCACAACGATCCTGGGAAGTCATTAACTGCGGTGGCATCTCCTACGCCAGTTACCGGCTCGTGCCGATCCTGGAAGAAATACTAGACTACGAACCGGACCTGGTCATTCTCTACACCGGGCATAACGAATTCCTCGAAGATCGCACCTACCCTCACTTCAAGGATCCCTCCCTGGCCCACCAGGCACTGTATCACGCCCAGTCCTCCTGGCGAACGATCAACTGGCTACGACAGCACTTCTATCCCTCACCACTTCCCAACGATTCAGACGCGACACCGATCGTGATGCCAACCGAGGTCAATGGCTTACTGGACCAGGCGCGATTGCAGGATTATCACCGTGATGCAAGCTGGCACCGGGACGTGGTGCAACATTACCAATTCAACCTGCAACGCATGATCCAGTTGGCAGCCAGGGCCCATGTTCCCCTGCTGCTGGTCAACCCTGTCTCGAACCTGAAAGACTGTCCGCCATTCAAGATTGAGCCGAGCAGCAACCTGGGCCAGGTGGACAGGCAACGTGTTGAGCAATTACAGCACGATGCCCACTCGGCCAAGTCACTGGCGTTACGCCTGGAAAAGCTGGAAGCTGCCGTGGCCCTGGATCCACTGCATGCCGGGATCCAGTACCAGCTGGGGAAATGCTACGAGGACCTGGAACAGTTCAAAAAAGCCAGGCAAGCGTTCCTGGCTGCAAAGGACCAGGATGTCTGCCCCCTGCGGATGCTGGAATCCATGCACACCGTTCTATTGCGGACGGCAAGCGAAACAGGCACACCGTTGATCGATGCCCGCAAGTTACTTGAAAACCGATCCTCGGAAGGCATCCCGGGAAAGAAAGTGCTGCTGGATCACGTTCATCCCACGATCGAAGCCCACCAGTGGATTGCCCAGGCACTGCTTGAAACCATGTGCGAACTCAAGATCCTCACCGCCCGCAGGGACTGGCAGACAGCACGCAATCAGCGGTATCGCGAACACCTGGCTGGACTCAGCGAAGTTTACTACGCCCGGGGCAAGCAACGCCTGGCCGGGCTACGACTCTGGACCCAGGGACGAGCCAAGCCTCGATCCGCAGCTCCCTGAATCGCCCGTTATTTCTTTAACTTTTTGTTCTTGGTCGAGGCGCCTGTCTGCTTGGCCCACGCATACCAGGCGGCCACCATCGCCTTGGTCCGCTCCGGATCCTGCTTGGCAAGATCGCGCGTTTCCGTGCGATCAGCCACCACGTCATAGAGTTCCCACTCTTGCACCAGCTTATCCCAGACGCATTTCCATTTGCCCTGCCGGATAGCACGATTCCCTGACCATTCCCAGCAGAGTGTTTGATGCGCGACGCGTTGCTTACCCTGGAAGATCGGCAGCAAACTTTTACCCTCCAGCGGGATGATGGCCTGGCCGTTGAATTCCTGTGGATACTCGGCTCCCGCCATTTCCATGAAGGTTGGCATGAAATCGATCAGGTGCCCCACCTGGTTGGTCATCGTGCCCGGCTTCACCGTGGCGGGCCAACGTGCAATCAACGGGGTGCTGATACCACCTTCATGAACCCAACTCTTGTAACGCCGGAAGGGAGCATTCTGAGCCCATCCCCAGCTGGGGCCCACGGCCGTGTAGTACTGACCCGGTCCTGGAATCGCCTGGGTATTACGCCCTCCCGGTTCTTCCGCACACCCCCCATTATCGGAAAGGAAGAGCACCAATGTATCCTGGTCCACTCCAGAATCCTGGAGTGCTTTCATGATCCGCCCGATGTTCTGGTCCATGCTGTCGATCATGGCGGCATAAACTGCCATCCGCAGATCTTCCCAGGCCTGGTCTGCCTTCTCCCAGGAATAACTGCGTGAGTCCGTGTCGGATAGCTTCCATTTCGGATCGATCAATCCCATCTTTAACTGCCTTTCGACACGTTGCTTGCGCAGCTGTTCCCAGCCCATCATGTACTTGCCCTGGTACTTGGCAATATCGACTGGCTTGGCATGCAATGGATAATGGGGTGCCGTGTAGGTGACGTGCACGAAAAACGGTTTCTTACTGGCAGCAAATTCCGTGATCTGGGCCACCGCGTGATCCGTAAAGGCATCGGTGGTGTAATAATCCTCCGGGAACTCTGTTATTTTCTTATCATCCTGGCCAAACACGCGCACCCGGGATCCCTTGAAAGATGGATCCGGCTGTGACGGGTTAAAGAAATTACAGCACCCGTCGAGCAAGCCATAATACGCATCGAAGCCACGGTGAAACGGATGCGTTGTCTTCCCTGCACCAAGATGCCATTTCCCACTCAGGGAGGTCTGGTAGCCGGCGGCCCCCAGTACCTCGGCCAGGGTTACCATGTTGGTCTTGAGCAGGCCACCGCGTGGTCGGGGATAGAGTCCGGTGATCAGCGCCGCCCGTGTTGTCGTGCACTTGGCACAATTATAGAACTGTCGAAATCGCATCCCCTCGGCTGCCATGCGATCCAGGTTCGGGGTCTGGACCTCACCTCCATAGCAACCAATATCCGAGTAGCCCATATCATCCGCCATGATCAGGACGATGTTGGGTCGCACCGTTTCCGCAGCAACCGTCGGTCGACTCCCCAGTAATACGCCCAGGATCAAGCAACCCATCCCAGCGAATCGTATGCTTACCTGTCGCTGCCCTATCAAACTATTCAGCATCACCATTCCTTTCACATTAAGCGGCCAGGATCCTGTTGTTCCTGGTCAACCCAGTATCCGATGCTGGTCGTAGTGGGTCAATTGCCTGTCCCGTGTGGATGCTTGAAAAAGTCGACCACCCCATCAACCGCGACCCTGCCCGGGATGCTATCGCATGCTGTACAATGTGACGATGTCGTCAACTTTCAAGCACCAGCTTGCCGGGAGCCGTTCCATTGATCCAGCTGATTAAAACCAAGAAGCACGCCCCCAGTGGCACGATCGTTATCGATCGTCCTGAAAAACGTAATGCCCTCTCGCGACATTGCATGCTGCAATTAAAACAGGCCCTGGAAGATTTTCACCAGGAGCGCAGTGTCCGGGCGGTCATCCTGACCGGGGCTGGAAATTGTTTTTGCGCTGGCATGGACCTGCAGGAAATGCAGGATGCCCAACGTGAACAGGATCCCCAGGCACAGTGGTACGAGGATGCCCAACAATACAAGCAGTTAGTGGAATACATGCTGCGGTTCCCCAAGCCATTGATTGCTGCCGTCAATGGTCCGGCCATTGCTGGTGGAGCTGGACTGGTGTTGGCCTGTGATCTCGTGATTGCTTCGCGGCAGGCTTCTCTTGGGCTGCCAGAACCACGGCGTGGCCTGGTTGCAGGACTGGTCGCTCCCCTTCTGAATTTTCGATTAGGGGCCAGCCAGGCAGCTAACCTGTTGCTCCAGGCCCGGCATTTCTCCGCGGAAGAAATTCACCAGATGGGTGTATTTCATGAACTGGTTGACGATGAACTGGTCTGGGCCCGGGCGCATGAAATGGCCCAGCAGACTGCTGAATCAGCTCCCGAGGCACTCCAACTCACCAAGCAACTCCTCAACGAGACCATCGGGGAAACCCTGTTCATGCAACTGAACATCGGGGCCGCAGCCAGTGCAACTTCACGAACCACCGAAGCCGCAGGGGAAGGACTCAAGGCGTTCCTGGAAAAGCGACTGCCCGAGTGGCCTTAACCATCCTGTCCAAGCAACGCTGCTGCTTGTAACTCTGCTATCCCCAGCCGTCCGTCATGCAGGGCGGATGCCACCAGCGCCCCCGTACAACCATGGTCAGCCAACCGCTGCAAATCGGGCAGCCCACGAATCCCACCCCCGGAAATCAATACCACTTCTGGGTAGGCGACATGCAGGTTGTGGCACAGGGATTCCACTGGTGTCCCCTGGTCCATCCCCACGGCCGCCAGGTCCAGCACGATCATTCGCTGGAAACCAATCTCCACGGCCTGGTGGGCAATCTCCTGGGGCGTCTGTCCATCCCACCCAATGCTGCTCGTTAACGGTTGGCCCTGTTTCAGGTCCAGGCTGAAAATGGCCCGCTCCACACCAATCAACTGCCACAGCTCAGCGAGCGTCTCACTATCCGGAACCGATTCCAGGCCCACGATGACTCCGGCCAGCGGGACATGCTGCTCAGCATAGTCCAGCAGTTGCCTGGCCCGCACCTGGGATTCCACTCCGGCATCCAACCAGATCTGCAGGCCTGCCTGGTGAATTTGTTCCAACGCCGACCAGTTGGGTTCCTGGCCAGCAATCGCATCCAGGTCTGCTACGTAAATCGTATCGACCTGTAACTGGCTCGCGAAGGCAGTTGCCACGGCGGGAACGGTTGGATCCGGAGCCAACAGGCTCTGAACGCGTTGGTAAGTGGCCCGTTGTCCGGCAACACCTCGCACGACCTCGCCGTCTTTCAAGTCGATGACAGGCAGAATTTGCACGAGTCGCTTTCAAGAAACCGGAGGGCCGGCCACGACACCAGGGCTCCAAAGGGAGGTCATGATTCCTTACAGAGGGAAGTCTTCCTCGGTCGCCTGTTTCCCATAGATGGGCATATGACGATAGTAAACTTCCAAAATCATGGCTGCCATGGAGGTGTTGTACAAGCGACCCCCGGAGCTACCATGTCCACCAGCCATATGCCAGCTTCCTTTCATGTGTCCCTGCTTGCTTTGGGAATCCACGAGGGAATCTCGCATCTTGACATTCCATTTATCCCAGGTCGGTCCACCATGTTGTCGCATGACTTGCGTGGCGTAGTAGTTAAAGTACATGTTGTTGGGACTCGGTCCAATACCGCCAAGTCGCTCCACGCCTCGCTGCAACGCCGGCTCATCCTTTTTCCAGCCCAGGTACATACGACACAAGAGGCCTACTGCCGTCGTGGCGTTACCGGAACCTGGCGTGGTGTATCCGTAAGTTGCACCACTGTTACCCTGGACCGTATCGAGGAACTTGTAAGCGCCCTTGATCGTATTGGGAGGAACCTGGAGATAAGCCAGGTGTCCACTTTTCAGGGCCATCAACTGCCAACCCACAACGGAGGTATCACCCGCCTGCTTGGCCGAGTAACGCCAGCCACCACCGACGGGATCCTGCGCGTAAACGATGTAATTCAAGGATGCCTGGGCCGGGGCCCTCAGCGCCTTGTCCTGGGTCATGGCAAATGCCTCACACAACGTGATCGCACAGAGTCCATGCGAATACATGCGTCCCCCTGAGTCCGTCAGGTTTCCCATGCCGTTGGCAACCTTCATGTTCTGCATCAGGAAGTACAAACCAGCCTGCACGTTTTTCTTGTACTTACCTTCCTTGTGTGTCT